>CAMJLI010000217.1 GCA_946406585.1 uncultured Prevotellaceae bacterium
GAAAATTTATCCCCGAAATTAAAGTTTTAAGAATAATTAACAAATCACGAAGAGATGGTAACTACTCAGTCATTATCATAGTCTCATTAAGCAATATATGAAGCAAACGGCGATGCCGTTAAAAAATCATAATGAGAACCTGTTTGGAAGCTGGTCTAAGACGCCACCGAATAGCTACAACATGCCTCAACAGACTGATTGTCAGCGTGTTGTATGGCTCATACAGTCGCCAACAACCTATCCCAAGAGAGTTACAAAGATTTTTACACAAACCCTATGCGGGATTGTGTTTTCGAAAAAAAGGAATATTGAAATCAGAGGTCAACGACAAGTCTGTCGTATGCCAAAAAGACACCATCTGGCAATAAGGCACTCGTAGCAGCGTGCAGGCCTATCTGGTGTGCGAAATGTGTCAGGAAAGTGCGCCTGGCACCCACTTTTTCAGCAAAAGCCACGGCATCGTCCAGGAGTTGGTGCGAGTGGTGCTCCTTGGCGATTCTCAATGCATTCACCACCAAGGTGTCCACACCCTTTATGAATGCCATCTCCTCATCGGGCATTGTCTTCATGTCGGTGATATATGCCAGACGCCCCACACGGAATCCCAAAATGGGCATTTTACCATGCATCACCCTGAAAGGAGTCACTTCTATGTCCCCTATTCTGATTGTTTCATGCAACCTCGCCTCATGTAGCGACAGCAAGGGCACTCCAGGATAAAGATGTTCCGAGAAGCAATAAGGCATGGTTTTCTTCAGCCCGGCCATCGTGTCGGCATCAGCATGAATGTTTACTGGTCCGAACACGCAGAAAGGGCGTATGTCGTCAATCCCCGCCACATGGTCGTAATGGATATGTGTGAGCAACACCCCATCAATGGGTTTGAAATCAAAAGGTAGGATCTGTTGCCTGAAGTCTGGTCCGCAATCTACAAGCACCCTTGTCGTTTCCGTTTCCAGAAGCGCGGAGCACCTGAGCCTGCTGTCGCGTGGGTCGCTGCTGGTGCACACCTCGCACTTGCACCCCACACTTGGCACGCCTCCCGAGGTGCCTGTTCCCAAAAAAGTCATTCGCATCAGCAAGAAAACATTGAATGTGGTTGGAATCAAATGATGTTCACCTCGGAATGGATTTCCACCCCAAACTTGGCCTTCACATCTTTTTTTATCGCTTCACAGAGAGCCACCACCTCTTTGCCTGTGGCGCCACCCTTGTTCACAAGCACCAGGGCCTGTTTGTCGTGAACGCCTGCCCTTCCAAGCGTGCGCCCTTTCCAGCCACATTTTTCTATCATCCATCCTGCCGGTATCTTCTCATGGTCATTATCCACATAATAATGTGGTATGTCGGGAAACTCCTCTTTCAGTTGCAGGTATTTCTCACGCTCCACAACAGGGTTTACAAAGAAGCTGCCGGCATTGCCCTCCACCTTTGTATCGGGCAACTTCTCCTGACGTATGTCGATAATGGTTTTCCTCAATTGTCTTGCATTCGGTTTCTCTATGCCGTTCTCCTCCAATTTTTGGCGTATGTTGCCATAGTCAAGCATGGGCTGGAAAGTCTGCGACAGCCTGTAAGTGACCGATGTGATGAAGAATTGGCCCTTCCATTCATGCTTGAACTTGCTGTCCCGATAGCCATATTCGCAGTCGGATTTAGAGAACGACACACTCAACCCCGTAGCCACTTCAATGGCTTCTATGTTCCAGATGACATCCTTCACCTCCACGCCATAAGCACCTATGTTCTGCACTGCCGAGGCGCCAACATCACCAGGTATCAGCGAGAGGTTTTCCACTCCATACCACCCATGGTCCACACAGAGTTGCACGATGTCGTCCCACGTCTCTCCCGAGCCGCATTTCAGATAGACGAAGCCATCCTCCGACCTTGTCTCCACACCTTTAATGGCGGAATGGACCACCGTGCCGTCGAAATCGCCGGTCAGCAGCAGGTTGCTACCCTCACCTATGATGAGCAGGGGCAAGTCTTCATCATCAAGCGAGCAGAAGAACGGTGCTATTTCCGTCTCCTTGTCAAATTCCACGAATCGTCTGCACGTGGCATCAATGCCAAAAGTGTTGTGCTCCTTCAGATTGTACTGCGAAAAGTCTTTCATGATATTTCAACCTACTTTTTGCTTGTCATTCCACCAATTTCACAAGTTTCCACTTGCCGTCCAATTTCTTGAATGTCATTTCGGTCTCCAGGCCGTTCGACATTCCTCTTACGACAAACAGCTTTTGCTTTGAGAGTCTGTATTCTTGTCCGTAGATCACATTATATATGAATTCAGCGGGAAGAACCGGGGGTTTGAAATCTTCCCACTGGTCGGGATGGAACTCCCCTTCCACCATGGTGAAGTCGTCGTCCGGGTCGGGCAATATTGTTGCCACGGGGTCGTTGATGCTTTCCTCTTGGAACAAGGAGTCGGTGGCGAACCTCTCGTAAAAGGCTAGGAACGACTTGTTGGGATTCTGAAACATGGTGTTCCGGTTTATTCTCGTCAGCATCCAGGCGCCATTGATCCTGTTGAACACATGCTGCTCCACGCTTTTCCCCTTAAGGTCGATTTTTTCAATCACGACGCTATCCACGCACGTGTCTTTCGACAATTCGAGCTGGCTCTCGTCGTCGAGGATAAGGGTATAGAATTCTTGTTTTGAGTAGAAACGCTCCATTTTCCAGTCCTTGCGCTCCATCTTCATCTCGCTGTCCCCATCAAAAACAGGCAGCGGGAAGGCCACGCGCTCGTACTGCAACTTCTTGTTGGCGGTGAAATTGAACAAGAAGTCATCAAAGAGTTCGTCGGCTGTCTTGGGCATTGGAGCAGCAGAAATCAAGCTGTCCATGGCATCCTCGGGTATGGTGTCCTCCACCACCACGACCACGGTGTCCACCTTTGACACAGTATCCTCTGCCAGGGTCTTGTCCTCCACCTCTGGCTTTTTGTCCTTGCATCCCACAGTCATGCAGAGCATCATGCATGCCAAGCATAGAAAAAGGATAGCACTATTTCTCATAATCGTATGCTTCGCGGTGTTAGTTCACACAATATAAGTATGTATTCAATATCATCCGATCCTCCACGGCAGGTGTCGCATGGCCTTGTTGTTGCTCCGGCTTTTCATCCAAATCAGTCATAAAACGCAATTATCCAATTACAGACACCTACTAATGAATGCAAAAGTACAACTTTATTTTGATATTTTTCGCCAATTACTTGAAAAATATTACCTTTGCATGGAAATTTAATAATAGTCACATCATGCTAAGCCCCTCGAAGAGGAGCCTTCGTGTCTGACATAAAAAAAACAGTAAGATGCTACTTGAGAAAATAGAGACACTTCTAAAAGAAGTGAAAGAGCTGCAAGCCTCTAACGCTGAGGAGATTGAAGCACTTAGGTTGAAGTACTTGAGCAAGAAAGGCGAGATAGCCATGCTGATGGCGGACTTCCGCAATGTGGCCAACGACCAGAAGCGTGCTGTTGGCATGAAAATCAACGAGTTGAAGCAGACCGCCACCGACCACATCAACGCCCTTCGCGAAGCGATAGCAGCCACCGACAACCACGAAGACGAATTGGACCTCACACGCACGGCCTACCCCATCAACCTGGGCACACGCCATCCCATCTCCATCGTCACCAACGAGATTATCGACATCTTCTCCCGCATGGGCTTCACACTTGCCGACGGACCGGAGGTGGAGGATGACTTGCATGTCTTCACCAAGATGAACTTCGCAGCCGACCATCCCGCACGCGACATGCAGGACACTTTCTTCGTGGAGACCAACCCGGACGATGTGGCAAAGAACATCATCCTGAGAAGCCATACCAGTTCGGTGCAGGCTCGAGTGATGGACACCACCAAGCCTCCCATCCGTGTCATCTGCCCCGGCAGGGTGTATCGCAACGAGGCCATCACGGCTCGCGCCCACTGTTTCTTCCATCAGATAGAGGGT
>CAMJLI010000218.1 GCA_946406585.1 uncultured Prevotellaceae bacterium
AATTGCCATAACCCACAAGAGCGATGGCAGTGTAAAGCATCATCTTGGACTGTCCGCCAAACATGAGAGCCATACTTGCAGCCATCAACAGCACGCTGATGATGAAGAACCACCGTGTCTTCAGCACACGCAGGAAGAACGAGCCAGTGAGCGCTCCTATTGTACGGAAGATGAAATAAAGCGAAGTGGCGAAAGCAGCATCATTGAGCGACATTCCCACACGCTCCATCAGCAGTTTGGGAGCAGTGGTGTTGGTGCCCACGTCGATACCCACATGGCACATGATGGCGAGGAATGAGAGCAACACGATGGGTTTGCCCAACAGTTTCAGGCAGTCCATGAACGACGACGACTTGCCACCAGTGATTTCCTCGTGAATGGGAGTTGCCCACAACAGCAGGGTTGCGAAAACACCCACAACGAAATAGATGAGGAAAAGCACGCGCCAATCAAGTCCAAATGATGGGAGTACCTGTGTGGCTCCCCACATGGCAAGGTAAGGAGCGAGGAACGATGCTATAGCCTTTACGAACTGTCCGAACGTCAGTGTTGAAGCAAGGTTCTTGTCTCCGATAATCAACATTGCCAGAGGATTGATGCTGGTCTGCATGAGGGCGTTGCCGATGCCAAGGAGCGAGAAAGCCACAAGCATCACTGCAAATGAATTGCCAAACAAAGGTATGAACAATGACACTACAGTCACTATGAGCGAAAGAAGCACTGTCTTCTTTCGTCCAATCTTGTTCATAAGCATCCCAGTGGGAACACTGAAGATAAGGAACCAGAAGAACACCAGCGATGGGAACACGTTGGCTACTGAATCGGTGAGATTCAAGTCTTCCTTCACATAGTTGGATGCGATGCCTACAAGGTCTACGAAGCCCATGCAGAAGAAGCATAGCATCACCGGCACAAGATAAATGGATTTGTTTCTCTTTTCCATGATATTATATTAGTATAGGAAAATTAATAATTCAAGTTATAGATGGTGGCCTTGCCCCCCTTCACCTTCACGTTGTCGTAAGGCGCAGATGGGAACACAAGATTGGTCATGGCCATTTTGCCATCAGCATCAAAAGCCTCGATGGAGCATTTGTCGATGAATATTCTCAACTGGCGTATGCTTCCATAGGTAGGAGCCGTTGTCACGATGGGGAATGCCTCGCTGAAAGACACATCACCACTCTTCATTCGGTCCATTGAGAATGTCTGCTTCTGTGCATCATAGCGCATCACCACTTGCTCGCCCATGGCATTGGAAAGCGTGATGTCTGCCGAGTTTTTCATATCCACCACTATCTCACATGCCTCAGTCGGTTTCTTTACTTTCATACCACGTACGGCGAGCATCTCTTTTGAGGGCACCACGCTAACGTATGTTTCCTCTCCAAAGGTGAAGATACCGAGGTCACGAGGAATGGAGTTGGCGGAGCGGAACTGCTTGGTTGGCACTTCGTTGGCATACTGCCAGTTGCTCATCCATGCCAGCACCACACGGCGGTTCTCCGGTGCGTTGTAGAACGACACCGTGGCATAATGGTCTTTGCCATAGTCCATCCATTTCGTCACTTTCGGCATCGACTCGCAAGTGAACTTATGTCCGTCGAAGTTGCCAACGAAATATTGGGTGGCACTGCCGCCAAAAGGACCTCCGGGGTTGATGTTGCAAAGGAGCACCCACTTGTTGTTGATCTTGAACAGGTCGGGGCATTCCCACACACCACCGTGGTTGCCGTATTCGCTGCCGAATGACGACTCATACTTCCACTCCTTCAGGTCTCTTGATGAATAGATGCGCATCTCCTGTCCTGCAGCAAGAATCAGGTTCCATATCTTGGCGTCCTCATTCCAAAAAGCCTTCGGGTCGCGGAAGTCGGGCACGTTGCTGGTCAGCACAGGATTTCCACTGAATTTCTCAAATGTCTTTCCTCCGTCTTTCGACACAGCCATCGACTGCGCCTGATGCTGTCCTGCCGAGGTGTAGAAGGCAACGACATCATTGCCGTTGGTCACACAAGAGCCGCTGAAGATTGCTCCCAGCCAGTCGGCCTCAATAGCCAGGGGTTGTGCTTCCCAATGAATGAGGTCACGGCTTGTGGAGTGCCCCCAAGTCATGTTCTCCCACTGTGAGCCATAGGGGTTGTACTGATAGTACAAATGCCACACTCCATCCTTATAGAACATTCCATTGGGGTCGTTCATCCAGCCGTAGGTCGGTGTATGGTGATATAGCGGACGGTATTTCTCGCTGTTGGTGGTGTCGAACGAGTTGCTGTACTTCATCTCCCGCCAGCATACGAAGTCCTTCACATCTCCTTTCATCCTGCGGTCGCCCTGGAACGAGATGTCGAGCAATTGTGCCTGGTTGATGGTCAATGGCACGAAATAGTCCACCTTGTCCACCGCCAGTTTTACGTTCAGGCGCTTCACCATCTCGTTCCTTTTGTCGAGCACGGCGATGTGCGCATTCTCTGCTTTCTCCTGCACAGGTAATAGCAGGAAGGTCTTGTTCTGCTCCAATCTCAGCATGGCATGGTTCTCACCCAAAACCATCGGATTTTGTGCTTTTACTGTCAGCACCGTCAGCAAGGCTACGAATAGAGTTGCTAAATTCCTTTTTTTGCTCATAATCTTTATATTGTTTTTTATTTCCAAATGCTGTTGAGTTTTCTCAGCTGAGCCTCGTACCCCGCACCAGCAACATCAAGCGTGTTGTAGATGGTCTGTGGGAACACAAGGTTGGTCATCGACATGGTTCCATCACCTGTAAAGAGTTCCACCGACGACTGGTCCACAAAGAAGTCAAGCACCACCTTGGAACCTGCAGTAGACAAAGGAGCCTGCATTGAAGGGATGGAGAATGATCCGGAGAACCCTGTTTGCCCGCTCTGTGAAGTTCTGTGTGCAACCACGGTACGTGCAGCGGCATTTACATCGACAACAAACTTCTCACCTTGTGAGTTGCCAAGTGTTATGATGGAGTTTTTATCAAGGTTCAATGTCAGTCTGAGCTGATAAGCATCTGTCACGTCGAGGTTGGTGGAAGCAGGCTGCCATGCACCGGCAATCTTGTCTATCTCGCTGACAACAGTGTTGGCGAGAATGGGTTTGCCGTCATACTCAACAAGCTTCAGCTCTCGTGGCAAAGTCATTGCAGAGCGCCATGGCGAACAAGGCACTGCTCCTGCATAACTCCAATTGTTCATCCACCCTAAGAGAATCATTCTGTTACCGGTATTGCTCCATGTGACACCAGCATAGTTGTCCATGCCATAGTCGAGCCAAAGTGGGTAATCGAGTGCATCAGGAGTGAATGTCTTGCCGTCGAATTGTCCTACGAAATACATTGTTCCAGAACCGAGTATAGGTCCACCAGGATTCACGCTGACAATCAACACCCATTTTTTCTGTCCCTTGTAGTCAAGAGAAATCAAGTCGGGGCATTCCCATTGCAGGCTTGGCCTTCCTGTAAGAGCAGTGAAGAAATTGCTTTGGAAAGTCCAATTCTTCAGGTCGGGAGAAGTATAGAAATCAATGCCCATCTTCCATCCCTTTGCCAGTGACATCACCCATTGTTTTGTCTCTTCATGCCAGAAGACCTTTGGGTCTCGCAGGTTGTCATCGTTGTTGCGTATGACAGGATTTTGATTGTAACGGGTGAACGTCTTGCCGCCATCAGTGCTATATGCCAGAGACTGCTGTTGGATATTGGTGGCAGAAGTGTACAATGCCACCATGGCATTGGCACCAAATCCTGCGGTATTGTTCTTGTCGATTACAGCCGAGCCTGAGAAGATGTCGCCGAGTTCATCTCTTGTCAAAGCCACCGCCTGTTCGTTCCAATGCACGAGGTCGGTGGAAGTGGCATGTCCCCAGGACATGTTCCCCCAGTCGTTGCCTCTTGGGTTGTATTGATAGAACAGATGGTAAGTGCCATCGAGGTAGACCATTCCATTGGGGTCGTT
>CAMJLI010000219.1 GCA_946406585.1 uncultured Prevotellaceae bacterium
CCATTTGCTTTCATAATTCTTATTTTTATATTGTTTGTTTTTTGTTTTTTTCGTTTTGATGATGCAAAAGTAAGGGCGAAATCTTCTCTTTCCTACTTTTCATTTCTTTTTCGTTCGATTTTGATGCGACAGGCACCCTTTCTTGTGACAAATCTACGATGCCCCCTCCTTATTTGTCGCAAACAAGGCTACTTGGAAAAAACAATGCCATTTTGGAAAAAACAAAAGCTATTTTATTCAATGACAGCTACGGTCATGGATGAGGACCTATCGCATAAGCAACTGTGCCACGATGGGGATGGTGACAACGGAAAGCAAAGTGCTGATGAAAGTGATTTCGGTGATGAGTGTGGTGTCCCTTCCGTATCTCAAGCAGAGGATGGTGCCGTATGTTGCCACCGGCATGGCGATGATCAGGGTGTTGATGTTTACCACCAGCGTGTCGAAGCCAAGAATGCGGAAGATGGCATACAAGAAGAGTGGAAGGACGAGCAGCCGGAAGAAGGTGGTGGAGTACACCACACGCGAGCCAAGCATCGTGTGCCAGGAAAGCCTCGACATCGACGAGCCTATTATCAGCAACGCTCCCGGCACGGTGATGTTGCCTATCATGGTGATGGGCTGACTGATGATGTCTGGAATGTTGTCAACGCCCAATGCCACAATCAGGATGGCAAGATAAGCTGCCATCATAGGCGAGTTGACCAGCACCTTGGGCTGGAACGCCAACCGCTGCTTCTCTCCATTCACCAACATCACTCCTATGGTGAAGACAGAGAGGGTGTTTACAACATTGAGAATGGCGGCATAAAATACAGCTTGGTGGCCGAAGATGGCATCCACTATGGGATACCCTATGAAGCCTACATTTCCGAACATCAGGGCGAATCCCACCGGCCCACGGTCTTCAATGCGACGGGTGAGAAACCGCGGGAGGAACCATGCCACTGCCGTGAGCAAAAGATAGGTGAGGAAGCTGATGCCCAGCAACGGCAGGATGAGACGGCGGTCGGGGAGCGTCCCTCCCATCGTTGACGACAAGATGAGCGCTGGGCACGTGATGTCGATGATGATGTTGGAGAGACGACGGTCCAAGTCTTCTCCCATGTACTTCAACTTGCCCGCCACATAGCCCACAATGACGATGACAAGGAGTATCAGCATGATGTTGACGTTCTCCAATGTGTGAATGCCTCTAATTCGGCCGCAAAGGTAGAACTTTTATGTGGAAGAAAGACAAAAACTCACTTCTTTTTGATTGTCAGTGGTTCGCTCGTGTATTTCGAGAGCATTTCGAAAATCTGGCGCAACTCGGCATAATTCTTCTCAGAATGAGAGAGTTTGCTGACACTGAACTGGCATGACATCTGCACGCGGCCATCGGTGAGAATCGTAAGGACGCGCCCCTCGATTCCCTTGTCGGGAGTGGTGATGGTGGTGTTTCTGGGCTCACCTTCCACCACATATCCTTCGGGCAGGGTGATGTTGATGATGGTGCGGTCGCTACTGATGCGCGGGAACTCCACCGGCATCTTGCGGGTCTCGGCGGTGAATGGATTCTCTATCATCTTGTCGGGGAACGGGCAGATGCTTATTTTCCCATCGGTCACCTGACCTTTCTTGGTGAAAGCAGACTCCACAGTTTCACCCATTTTGTTGCTGGTGGTCTGCTTGCCCGACAGCATGCCATCTGCAGACAGACTGGCTTCGATTGATATGGTGTTCTCTGACTTCGACACATTCTGCAGGTTCACCCACTCGCCTTTCTTGCCTTTCTGCACCAGGCGGGCTCTCTCCACCAGCATCACATCCGGCAGCACGTTCGGCCTGCCATCCTTGTTGGAAGCGTCAAGATAGATGTTTCCACCAGAAGGCATTATGGCACCCACGATGAACGTCGACAGTTTGCTGACAGAGGGGAAGTTGTAGGGCAACTGTCCCAGGTTGCGTGTCCTGAGCAGCACGGGGGCTGCCGTGAGCCCTGCATCATGGAGCGACTGAATGAGCAACAGGTTGATGTCGGCATTCGAGCCGCTGCCTTTCTTCAGCGTTTCGGAAGTAAGTGCCGGACTAAGCTCATACTTTCCGTTCCATTTCACCTTGCTCATCACCAACTTGTATACCGCAGCCACACGCTCGCGAGGGTCGGCAATCCCTTCTATCCCTGCCTCTTTCAATTCTTTTTGCAGCGGACTATGGTCGTTCATGTGTATGCCCAAGTCATCAGAACCAAGAATCATCTCGTCTATCTGCTCCCACGTCTTGGCATAGTCCATCTGTGTCATGCCAAGCAGGCGATACTGCTTCAGTTCGGCAGTGATGCCTGCCCAGTGGTCCTGAGCATTCCACACATAGTCATCCTTTGGCATGCCTATCAGGTTCTGGCCCAAATAAACATAATGGTTGGTGTTCACCCACATGGGGTTGGCAAGCGGGTCGCTCTCCACCTTGTATTTCAAATTTCCAACAGTACAGGTATATGTCAGGCGCTGGATGCCATGGTCCTCGATATTGAAAATCAGGTAATTGGGTATGTTCATGTCCAATTTGGCATAGACCACCGGTATCTCGCATTGGGCGTACCAGTCGCGCAGCTCCCAGAAAAGTTGGCTGTGGATATTGTATTCGTATTCTATCACGGTCCCCTCCTTCACATCGGGAACGGTGAACTCCATCTGATAGTTCTGCTCGTCTATCTTCTTATTCACAATGTCACTTTTCTTCAAGGATGACTTCACCACCTTGCCATTTTCCATATTGAAGGCGACAGCCTTGATGTTCTCGACACTCTCGTCTGCATCGGTGCCAAAGATGCCTTCTGTCATCGAACCAGCCTCGTCCTCGAAATAAGAATCGGAGCTGCCTCCTGGCTTTGGAAGGGCAAAGCCCGTGACTTTCAAGCCGTTGACATTGTTGCCCACCGACATGTTCATCTGATAAGGCACGACCACCTTGGCGAATCTGGCACCACTTGGTTTCAGCACCTTGATGCGGCATTTCTCGCGATAGTCCACCAGAAAGCTGGCGGTCTGCACGGTGTATTCCACATCTGTCAGCCGGCATAGCACCACGGCTTCTGCGTCAGGGTCTGCCTCGTAGACAGTCATCTGCATTTCTTCCTTGGTGGGTTTGCCGAACTTCATATTCACATTGTCCTGTGCTGCCACCGTCATAAAGGGGCAGGCCAATATAAGGAAAAATTTTAAAAAGCTTTGCATAATAGGGATAGATATTATAGAAGGGGATAGATGCTATAGAAAGAGATATATGGGATGAAAAGAAATGTCATCTCAAGGGCGAAGGGTGAAGCCAAATACAAGATAGGCCTTTTGAGAACAAGGATTGCCCACGATTTGTCCGAAGAGAGGGATGGAGAATGAGTTTGTCACCTTGATTTCTTTCGTGGCAATGAGCGACAGGTTGGTCACGGCGAAGCCTGTCGTGGAGTATGACGTGGTGGCGAATGGAACGACGCCTGCCGTCGCCGTCCAGGCAAAGCCAGAGAGGTTGAAAGGTACAGACACCTCGGCATAGCTGCTGTATGCTCGCTTGCCATCCTTGTTCTCGCCATCGTTGCCGGCGAAATTGGTGTACCACTGCAATGATGCCAAGCCAAAGTCATATCCTATATTTGCCTCAAACAAATGGTTGGTACCATGAGTGTCATATTTGAAATAACGGTTTTCCGGGTCAAGGCCATCATTAGTCCAATAGTCGGTCACTCCTATGTTGAAACCACCGATTGAATATGACAGCGTCAAGTCAAGTTCCTTGGTGTCGTTGGAGTCGGTCAGCCCCACGCTGCCCCACGCCGAAAGCGAAAGTCCCTTGTATTCCAAACCCAGCGTTGGCTGCAGCGACACATTGCCCAAATCCTGACCACGCCAGATATACTGGCTGACGACATCTGCCGAAACCGTCGTTTCCAATTCCTTCTCCTGGGCACCAGCGGCTGTTGCTCC
>CAMJLI010000220.1 GCA_946406585.1 uncultured Prevotellaceae bacterium
TCTTTCCGATAATCTCGCCATCAAACAGACAATTGGTGATCTCGAATTTTGACTCATAGTTTTCCCCGATGAAGCCTCCGATATACCCTCCACCTTCAATTGTCGAGTTGATGGTCACGCTCGACCAACATTTTGTGATGGTAATGGTGCTTCCTGATTGTGTGGCCTGACCAATCAGTCCTCCCGCTCCAGTGTGGTTGGCCTGAATGCTGCCAGTGACATGCAGGTTGGTTATAGTGCATCCGTTCACCTCGGAGAAAGGTGCACAGTTGTTGCCCTCACTGACGTATGCGATGTTCAACTTGTGTCCGTTGCCCTCGAATGTGCCGGCATAGGGATGTTCGTCTGTTCCTACTTTCACCTGAGAGTTGCCGAGGTCCACGTCTTTGATCATGACCGCGCTCAAGTTGGTTTCCCCATTGTTCACGAGCTCGGCAAATTCTTCCCATTTGGCCACATCGCTGATGATGAATCTGCCTTGCGGATCGTATGTGGGGGGATATAGTTCAGAGTAGAAATATCCCGTATGGGGGTTGGCGTAGGTGCCGTCAACCTTGTCCGGGTCATAACTGATATGGGCAGAGAGACTGGTACAGCCTTTGAACATATCTTCGCTTGCCGGCACGTTCCATGTGTTGTCGCAGTAGATGGTCTTTAACCCACCACAATTAAGAAACATCTCCTTGGTGTTGGTCACGTTGGTCATGTCGAACGCATTGACATCCAGTTCCTGCAGACCGGTGTTCACGTAATAGCCTTGGAGATAGCAGCCTGCGAACATCGCTTCCATGTCGGTGACAGACGAAGTGTTGAACTTACTGACGTCGAGCGCGTTCAGTGACCGACATCCTTCGAAAAGATGGTTCATCCTGGTGACCCGTCTGGTGTCGAGTGATGACAAGTCCAACGACTGGAGTTTTGAGCATCCTGCAAAGAGATATTCCATATCGGTGACATTCGAGGTGTTCACGCCCGAGAGATTGATGCTTGTGACGTTGCTGCACCCTTTGAACATACAGCCTATATCTTGCACACTGCTCATGTCGAGCGAACTGACATCAAGAGAGGTAAGCCCGACGCAACCCTCAAACATGCTCCGCATGGAGGTCACTTCCGAGGTATTGAGGTATTCCAAACCGTCAATATCGGTGATAGAGCCATTACCATATCCTTTTAGGAATCGCTCAAGGGTCGGAAGATGTACGTTGCGGAAACTGGGATCGAAGACCACATGCCGTATTAAGGTATTGCCATTCCAGGCCCATGTGAAGTGGCCATCAGGGTATACTTCCTTGAAATCGTCATAGCCATAAACGATTCTCACCGATTTCCCGTCATACTCGTCGTTTTCGGCGATGGTCTTGGGGGTCCTGACAAAATAGAGGTAGTCGTCTGGGTTGCCCACACCTTTGAGACATAAGGCGTAGATATTGCTGTCGGTATTGAAATAGCCATCATCTCCATTGGCCATCGATGCGTCAACCTTGCTGCTGGCGTAGCCAGGGAGTTGTTCGCATCCCGTGAACATATAGGCGGAGTAGGGTGGTGTCCAAGCCTCGTCGGCATAGATGGTGTGAAGCGAGTTGCATCCATAGAACATCATGGTGGTATTGATGATAGGCTTCATGTTGACTCCTGTGAAATCAATGGTCTCAAGAGAGGTGCAGCCGTAGAACATCTTGTTCATATATCCCGCACGGCTTGTGTTGAGGTAGCAGAGTCCCCGCACTGTCGTCAGGTTGACGCAACCATGAAACCAACTGTAGAAGCCCGCCGGAACAACGAATCTGAAACTATGGTCTATAACCACCGTGGTGACCTGCTGGGGCACCTTTATCGTACCAACAGCACTATTCGGAGTGGTTCTTATCCATACCGGAGCCGCCACGCCGTTGCTTAGGTTCTCATCGGTGATTTCCCAAGCATAATCAATGGTGTTTCGGTCGTAGGTATCGGGCCTGGCGTCTGCTTGTACGAAATACAATGTGGTGTTGCTCGAGCACCATAGCGCATATCCCCTCCTGGCCTTGGCAGAGATGTCGGTCACGGAGAAGGAAAGGATAAGTGTCAGCACGAGTGCTGCGGTCTTCTCGATGTTATATATTCTCGTCATTCCTGATGTGGTTTTATGTGGGTGTACTGAGGTCTTCACTTGATAGAGATTTTTCTGCCATTCTGTATATAGATACCCTTGGGCAGGCGACGCAAGTCTGAGTCCTCGCCTACCTTCCTGCCAGAGAGGTCGTAGATGGAGGTGGCATGCTGAACGTCGGAGATGGGTGAGGTGATGTCGTTGGCATCCTCGATGGATATGCCTAGGCCATTGGCGGCAGAGAGCGTTTCGGCTACAATATAGGCCCTATAGGCGGGAATCTTGTTGGTGTCGCTCCTGAAGAAGAAGAACCCCAGTTCGCCATTACTGTTATGCCCCAGGGTGAGGATGCTGCCCTGTATGGTGCCTGAAGAGCCCGACTGGTCGCCCACAACAAACCCTTTCTCACCACTTCCTTGGAAGTAGTCGCAGAGGTCTTCTGGCTCGGTCATGTCCTCGTCGGATTCATAAAGTGGATAGATGCCGGCCTTGTTGCCGTAGATCAGCACCGGCACTCCGCCATGCACGTTGCTGCCCAACTCATGGAATCTGACCATACCCTCCTCTGTGTCGTCTCGCTCAAAGCAATAGTAGGATTTCAGGCCCTTTGGCAATTCGGTGTTGAAGTAGATGCACATGGTGGCATACTTTGCCGAGGTGACTTTCAATGGGAAATAACGTGCCAGGTTGTCTTCCAGGTCGATGTATTGCCAGTCGCGCGACTCGTCGTAGCGGTAGGTGTCGATATAGGTGGCATTGTCGGTGGCGTCGTTGATATACACTTGTAGGTTGGTGGGGATGGCATTCTTCTTAAGGTCGATGTAGTTGCCCTCGTCATCGCCGATATACAGCGTTTCCAAATACGCTGTTCCTTGGAATGCGCCGGTGAGGATGCCGTTGATGGGAGCGGTATACATATAGCTTTTGCCCTCTTTCTTGGGCGGGTATGCCACAATATACTCGTTCTCGTCGAAGAGCACTCCTTCGCGGCTCTTGAAACGGTCGTTGCCATTGTTCACCTCAATCTGTTTTACGCTCGAGGCTCTGAATGCATAGGGTTCCACATTCGTGAGATTCACCGGCAAAGACACCTTCTCCAGACTGCTGCACCCACGGAATGCGTCGGCAGCGATGGCCTTCAGTCCGAGGGGGAGTTCCACCTCCTCGAGACTGGAGCAACTGCTGAGTTGGGTGGTGAGCCTGGTGATTCCCGTGAAATAGCGCATCTCCGGGAACGAGACAATGGCAGAGGATGATGAGTGGTTGATGAATGGAGTGAAGTCGGTGACGCTCATGGCTTGTTCGAGTGTGATCACACCATTGGTGCCGAAGGCTTCCACGCAAGCCTTCCTGGCCTCGGGGTCAACAAACTGTATTCCTTCTACGAAGTCGTCAGGCACTGTGATGAATACCATGTTGTTCGACTTGTCATGCCCGTTCGTGGAGTTCAGGGTAGCCGTAAGTCCCGCTGTGCCTTTGGCTTTCGGTTCGGCAAGTCCATAGTCTGCATAAAGGTTGAGGCAGTTCTCCTTCGTCGGCATATTCCATTTGATGTTTCCAAGAGGCAGCTCAAGGATGTTTTTCGTCTCTGCCGAACAGTCGTTCTCGTCGAAAGTGAGTGGTTGTGATATTAACTTCATGTAGTCGGTCGTGGCGAAGGTCTTGAGCACGGGATAGTGGTTGGCCTCGGCTGTCCATCTGCCTTGCTCAGTGAAGAGGCTTCCGGCTGTCAGCTGGGCGGTCGACATTCCGGCACTTCCTGTATCGTCGCATGCGGTCGTCATCTTGTCGTAATAGCAGTCGGTGGTGGTGTATCCATTGCCCGGACAAATGCCGCCCGGCCATTTTTCGTTGAGCTCACC
>CAMJLI010000221.1 GCA_946406585.1 uncultured Prevotellaceae bacterium
GCTGAAGATGCGGCTCATTATCACTGCGGTGAATATGCCTATCACATATAGTGATATCATTGCCAATGACTGGTACTCTACTGCAAAGAATGCTCCTATCACCATTATGTATATGGGAAGACGGGCGGAACAACTCATGAAGGGAAGTATGAGCATTGTGATGAGGCGAGACTTGCGGCTCTCTATCGTGCGTGATGCCATCACGGCTGGAACGTTGCATCCAAAACCCATTATCAATGGTATGAATGATTTGCCATGCAGACCCATCTTGTGCATTAGCTTGTCCATTATGAATGCTGCACGAGCCATGTAGCCGGAGTCTTCCATGAACGAGATGAAGGCGTAGAGTATGAGTATCTGTGGAAGGAAGACTATGACTGCTCCCACACCGCCTATCACGCCATCCACAAGCATGTCTTTCAGCGGTCCGTCAGGGAGGTTCTTGCTTGTCATTTCGCCAAGCCAGGAGAAGAGGGCTTCTATCCAGTCCATTGGGTATTGGCCTAATGAGAACGTGGCTTGGAACATCACATATAGTATAAGCACGAATATTGGAATGCCGAGATATTTGTGCGTGATTATCTTGTCGAGGAAATGAGTGGCTCGATAGGTGTCTTCTTTTGTTCCTTGTTCGTAGCCTGCCTCTTGCAAAGCTCCATGGATGAAACCATATTTGGCGTCCATGACGGCAGTTTCGCTGTCTTCCTTGGTGTCTTCCTTGATTTGTGCAGAGGCTTCATTGCGAATCGACAGCACCTTGTCGCCACCTTCGAGATTTTGCACAAATCGTTCGGCATCCTTGTCCATCTCCAGCAACTTGATGGCAAGATAGCGGGTGGAATACTTGGTGCGGACCTTCTCGTTTTTCATTAGTTCGGCCTTCACTTTCTCTATTCCTGTCTCCACGTACTGACCATGGTTGATGTGGATATGGCGGTAGACACTCTTGTTGGGACGCGGACCGTGGGCATAGTCGTCTGAGTGGTCGCCACCATGGTGATTCTCATAGTCTTTGTGCCATTTTGCTATTTCTGCAGCCACTTTTGGATTGATGTTGCCGTCCTTGTCCACAAAGTCGTTGCCTTCGTAGATGTTGATGATGATGTGGAATAGCAGTTCCACTCCTCTGCCGTTTTTGAAGACGGTGGGAATCATGGGAACGCCAAAAAGCTGGCCTAGTTTGGCATGGTCGATGTGGTCGCCACGACGCTCTGTCTCATCATACATGTTGAGCGCACACACCATGCGCAAGTTCATGTCTATCAATTGTGTGGTGAGATAGAGGTTGCGCTCCAAATTGCTTGCGTCAATCACATTTATCACCACATCAGGGGTCTTTTCCACTATGTGCTTGCGAACGTACAGCTCTTCCGGGCTATACGCCGACAGGGAATAGGTGCCTGGCAAGTCCACAATGTTGAATTCGTAACCTTCATAAGTGGCGCGTCCTTCCTTGGCATCCACTGTCACGCCCGAGTAGTTGCCCACGCGCTCATGTGCTCCGGATGCAAAGTTGAAGAGAGAGGTCTTGCCGCAGTTGGGGTTGCCCACCAAGGCCACATTTATGCAGCGGCGTTTCTTCATGGCTGCATGATGCAACTTGTGGTCCGTCAGTGTGAAGTTTTCGTCTGTGTCGGGTATTTGGGATGCCTGCAAGGCCATGTCATCGAACTCTGCCTTGTCGGCGTCTTCTGCACTGACAATCTCCACCATGGCTGCTTCGTCGTGACGAAGGCTTACTTCATAGCCCATCAATTTGTATTTCACAGGGTCTTGAAGTGGGGCGTTGAGAAGCACCTCCACCATCGTGCCTTTTATGAACCCCATTTCCACAATGCGCTTTCGGAAACTTCCGTGTCCCAGCACTTTCACAATTACACCTTTTTCTCCTGTATGCAATTCCGACAATTTCATGGGCGATGGTCTATTTTAGTTCTTTTATGCTGCCATGGTCATGGCTTCTGATTATAACATGCAAAAGTAGTAAAAAAAGCAAGCATGAACATCATTATCCATGCTTGCTTTGGTTAAAATACCTTGAAATGATGATGTCGTTGACTTGTTTTCCGACCTCATACCTATTATTGGTCGAAGTATGCATTCAGTTCTTCTTCCGCACTGTGATTTTCGTTGGAGAGGTCTTTCACTATCTTGCCGTGTTCGAGCAGCGTGATGCGCGGGCAGATGTCGATGGTGTGAGCCAGGTTGTGGCTGCTGATGATTATTGTGGCACCTGTTGTCTTGTTGTAATCCACCAAGGTGTGCTTTAGCACATTCTGGCTCGAAGGGTCGAGAAAATTGAATGGCTCGTCGAGGATTACAAGTTCAGGACGGTGGAGCAGGGCGGATATGATGCCGATTTTCTGCTTGTTGCCTGCAGAAAAGTCTCTGATGAGCTTTTTCTGGTCTAAAATCTCTCCTGCCATCAGGTGCTCGTACTCATGTATGCGGTTTTCCGTCTCGGTCTTGTCAAGGCCGCTTACCTTTCCGATGAAGTCAAAATATTCTTCTGGGGTGAGGAAGTCTATGAGAAAGCCGTCGTCGATGTATGCTCCCGTGCGAGATTTCCACTCTTCACTTGAAGACGGGTCGATAATAACGGGCGTTTCTCCCTCTTCTGATGCCGTAAACTGATATTCCACATTTCCTGCGTCAGCTTTCAGCAGGTCGAGCATCAGTCGGAACAAGGTCGTCTTGCCGGCACCGTTGTTGCCTACAAGCCCCATCATCTCACCATGTTTCACTTCATAGGTGTCGATGTCTACTGCCACTTTCTCCCCGAAAGCCTTGCGCAGATTTTTGATGTAAATATTCATACCTTATTATAAATATGATGTCATACTAATCCTCTGCCGTGGCAGTTCTTGAATTTCTTGCCACTTCCACAAGGGCAGGGGTCGTTGCGGCCTGGCAACTTGTCTTTTCTGATGGGTTGTGGCGTCTGGCGTGCTGTCTCACGAGTGTCATGACTGGCGGCTGCTTTCTGGCCTTGGTCAACCATCTCGTCACCCTTGCTCTCCTGATAACGCTGGGTGTGCTTCTCGGGAGCGGCTTCCTGCACTTGTTGTTGCTGTACCAATTGCGGGATTTGGCCGCGCATCAGTATCTCGCAAGTGCGGTTGTGCATGTCGTCTATCATGTTGTCGAACAGCTTCGCACTCTCTATCTTGAAAATCACCAATGGGTCTTTTTGCTCGTATGAGGCACTGTTTTGGACATTGCGCTTCAATTCATCGAGCAGGCGGAGATTCTCTTTCCAGAAATCGTCGATGATGTGGAGCATCACCACTTTCTCGAATTGTTTCACAACCGACTTGCACTCTGTGTCGTAGGCTTCCTTGAGGTCGCAAGGGATGTTCATGATGCCACGGCCATCGGTGACAGGCACGTTGATGCGCTCGTACATTTGGCCTTGTTCCTCATACACCTGCTTGATGACGGGCCATGCCACTTCATGGATTCGGTCGGAGCGGCGCTTGAAGGTCTCCATCACCTTGGCATATGATTCTTCTTCAATGATGTCGCGCTTCTTGCTGGCAAGGTCTTCTTCGCTGAAGGGGCATTCCATGGCAAATACTTTCAGGAATTCTTCCTTGCATGCCTTGTAGTCGGTGTTGTTGTTTTCCACGATGCGGACCACTCTGTCCCATATCATGTCGGCGATGTCCATGCCGATGCGCTCGCCCATCAAGGCATGACGACGCTTCTCATATATCATCTTGCGCTGCTGATTCATGACATCGTCATATTCAAGCAGGCGCTTGCGGACACCGAAATGGTTCTCTTCCACCTTCTTCTGTGCCCTTTCGATGCTGTTGCTTATCATGTTGTGCTCGATACGCTCTCCATCTTCAAAACCAAGACGGTCCATCACTTTGGCGATGCGCTCGGAACCGAAGAGTCGCATGAGCTTGTCTTCCAAAGAAACGTAGAACACGGA
>CAMJLI010000222.1 GCA_946406585.1 uncultured Prevotellaceae bacterium
CCCGTACGGCAGTTTAGCAAACTGCTGGTTTCAGCCACTCACCCAAACTTCCTTTACGGGTTGCGTTACAGCAGCATTTTCTCTCAAATGCGGTGCAAAGGTAGTGCTTTATTTCCAACCATGCAAGTTTTTTATGTATTTTTTCTAAAAAACTTTTTCTTCCATATTAATAATGTGATGCCAACCGCCATTGTCGGGAAAAACAAGCGGAGCCATCCATTCCCCCACCCCACTCAGTGGGATTTCCTGAACTCATCCAACTGTTTGAAGCAGTGCTTGTTTATTATTTTCTGCAAATGGCGGTCGGGGTTGTTGCGTATGCGACACTGATGGTTGAAGTACATTATTTCCCCATTCTCGGGAGAATAAGGCTTCCAGTCAGGCAGCTCCTTTATGTTGGGGTCGCCCGTATGAGCGAACTTAGCCCATACGCTGCTCATGATGTCTGCCAACTTCAAATCCTGCGAACTCGCCTCCGGCAGTTCGTTCTTGGAAAGGTTGAGCGTGTTGAAACAGAACTTCAGTTCATGCCCATGCTGAGAAGCATTAGTCACCGGCGACCTCCATTCAAACATATACATAAAAGTATCAGCATTTCTGCTTTTAGCTATCTCGTCGGCAGTTACAAGAGACTTTGGCCGGAAGAGCCAGTCGATGCTCAGCCAGTCCTGAGGCGAAGAATCGGGATACGCCTCCTTGAAGGCCATGATATACTCGTCGGTGTCGGAGCCAAACGTCGTCATGAGAGCAGCCCTTGCCTGTTCTTCAGTCATCTGCTGGTTGTAAGCCAACCGCTGCAGTTCGTTGAATGTAGTTCCAATAAGAATAGGCACATTGTCGGAGATGGAAGCAAAACCGTTTTGGAAAGGCTGTTGCAGCAGAGTCACCCCGTCAGGAGTAGGTCCGAAGCCCCACATCATCGGCGTGCCCGGCTTTCGCGTCCCGATACTTGCAGCCATCGCCCGCTGTCCTGCGGCATACAAATCCCTATAAGGCACATCCTTTATCCTGTCAATATGTTCGTTGTCGATGCCCAACTCTTTCAACACCGCAGCCCCGAGGCTCTCGCTCATCTCCTTCGTGTTCACGTTGAGGATGGTGCCACTCATTATTATTGCCTTGTGGAAAAGTCCCTTTGCCGGCGGCATGCATAGCAGGGTGCCCACCTTTCCACCGCCGCCCGACTCGCCAAAGATGGTCACATTGTCGGGATTGCCGCCAAACGAGCGGATGTTGCCCCTAACCCATTTCAGTGCAGCCACCACGTCGAGCATCCCCACGTTGGCAGACTGGCTGTATTCTTTCGAGCACGCCGACAAGTCAAGAAAGCCGAGGATGTTCAGTCGATGGTTGATGCTCACCACCACCACATCCTTCTTCGCCAATGCCATGCCCGGGTTCCATGCAGAAGTGCCGGAGTCGAAGCCGCCACCATGCAGCCACACCATCACCGGCTTGAGTGCCTGTCGGTCGGTGGTCCACACATTCAGCACACAAGAGTTTTTCTCCGACATCTCCGTCTCGTCGAGTTGTCTGCCATGAACCATCTGCATGGCCTGCGGTCCCCAGTGGTCGCAAACCCTTATCGTGTCCCACCTGTCCACAGCCTTCGGAGGTTGGAAACGCTCCACCTTGGCGTAAGGAATGCCGAGGAAAGCCATGGAGCCGTCCTGTTGGAAGCCCCTGACCCATCCCGAAGTGGTCTCCACGACAAAAGGATCCGACAGGCCATCAAGTCCCTTCTTGGCCTTGTCGGATGACATGTGGCCTTGCCCCATTGCGCTGCCACACGCCATCAGCATTATATTAAGCAATAAGACCCTGAACATTTTCAATGACCTGCCAAACAATTTATCCAAACAGACTGTTCAAGAACAATTCGGCACACCACAGCTGCCATTTCTGGTTGCCGGTCAATTGGGCCATTGGAATATCCTTGCGGAACTCATCCCTTTTCGGCCCCTCCCAGTCCTTGAATATGGCATCTACGGGTCGGGGCATCGGTATTTTGAAAGGAATTTCCAATTCCGGATATTTTATGGCATACAGCCCCCTAATCAAGTATTTTGGCTCGCCATTGCGTACGCGCTGCATGTCCAGGGGCTCCTCCATCACCAACTTGGCATAAGGGTCATAATAAGGCATCCATGCCGCACCAAAGGCATTCAGATAAGAACTGCTGCTTTCAATGGAAAACACCTCGTCCATGAACTTTAGCACGTCGATGCCATCTTCACCTTTGCGATATTTCTCGAAAAGTGCAGACTGGCTTACAGGATTAGCCAGCACCAGGTAAGGGTCAAGGAAGGTATACCTCTTCACAAAGGCGTCGAACGTCCATTCTGGAGATATCAACTTGTCCATGCCCCCGAAGATGAGGTCCGCGCTCTCGCCAACAATCATCAGCTGCACCCCGTCCTTTTTCGCCAATTCAGCAGCCTTGAAAATCTGCGGCTCGATGCTATGGACAGGAGCGAACTTGTAATGCATCACAATGGGAGTGTACTTTTCATAATCCTCCATCGTGATGTCAATCAGATGATGGTTCAAATGCAACTTCTCACAATAAACCTTTGCACGCTCCACATCAGCATTGAACTCACCAGACACAGAATTGAAAGTGTATGCGTGGCTCCCAGGCTTCAAGTAGGCGGCGAGATTGGCGCTATCCATGCCACCGCTAAGCAGGATGCCGATATTGTCATATTTCCCGTAAAGCTCGTCAAACTGCTTCTGGATTTCCCTGTCAATGTCCTCCGACGTTCTTACACGTACACGGTCTTTGTCCTCCAAGGGGCAGAAATTCTTGTGCTGGAATCCTTCTGCGAAGTCAACACCATTTTTCCATATATACCTGAAAGCGATATATGAGCTCAAGCAAAAGTCTTTATCTGTCATTTCTATTTGTCGTGATTATTTAAGAAACGTTCCAGGCAATACAGAAGCCATTTCTGATTGCCACTATACTTTTTCATGTCGATGTCATCCCTGAATTCCTCTCGTTTCGGGCCATCCCAATTTGCGAAATACTCGTCCACCGGTCTCGGCATGGGCTGCTTTATGGGCACAGCCGTCTCAGGGTATTTCATTCTGAACAAGTCGCGAATCAGGTATTTGGAATCCCCGTTCCTGATCTTCCCCAGGTCCAGAGGCCGTGCCATTTTCAGCAACTCGTAAGGATCGATGAAATCCAAGCCGGCAGCCTCGAAGGCATTCTCGTAAGAAGCATAGCTCTCATCCGTCACAATCTCATCATAAAAGCGCAAATAGTCGATGCTGTTCTTGCCCAGGCGATAGCGCTCGAACAAATAGTCCATGCTTGCCGGCTCCTTTAGCACGTCTTCGGGATTCACATAAATGGTCCGCTTCACATACTGTTCAAAGCTCCAATTCTGCGACAACAGACCGTCCATGCCCCCAAATACATAATCAGCAGCATCCCCTATCACAAGCATGGTAATGCCGTCCCCCTTCGCCTGCATAGCAGCAGCATACAGCTGTGGCTCAATGGAATGCACCGGAGCACCCTTGTGCTCCATCACCAAATCCACATATTGCTCAACAACATTCCAGTCTATATCCACATAGTGCAGATTCAGGTGATAGTATCTCGCATAGAATTCGGCACGTTCCAGTTCATCATTCTGTATCTTTCCACCAAGAAACCTGAAAGTGTATGCATCAGAGCCCTCCGGCATGTAAGAAGCCAGGATTGAGCTGTCCATGCCACCGGAAAGGAGCATTCCAAGCTTCTCGTGCGTCACTCTTCTAAAGACATTTCGAAGGGCGACGTCAATGTCATGCGCATCCGATACAAGCACCTTCCATTCCAAGGGCTTCTGCTTGTAAACCTGATGGTGCAAGCCATCAAAGAACTGCTTGTTTGCATCCTCCACGTATCTCAGCGAGAGATACGAACTCATGCAATAACTCTTGTC
>CAMJLI010000223.1 GCA_946406585.1 uncultured Prevotellaceae bacterium
ATGTCATCATCACGCGATGGCCTTCCACCCCCATGCGTCGAGCTTGCACGTCGGGTCGCAGCAGCCAACTGCCGTCGTTGGTGGTCTCCTGGCGGGCCTTTATCTGTTTGTATGCCAGGTTTTCCAGCATCAGGGCGTTTGGGTCTCTTAGGAATGTAGCCATCGTGGTGTATGATGTTATTTGGTCGTAGAGGAAGAGGCTCCAGTCATTGCCGTTGGGCATTGCCAGTTCGCCGTCGGTAAGTGCGAGCCAGTTGAGCACCTCGTCCATCACTTTCTGGTTGTTGTGCATCAAGGCATTGGTGCTCCACTTTTGTTGTTTTCCCTTGTCTTGTTGAAACAGTTGCAATGCCAGTGCTGCCTCGCCCAATTCTTGCATCACCACGTTTTGGTATGATGTATGAAACAGGTTGTGGTTCTGCAAGGTGTAGTCATCGTAAAGGTTCTGTCCTTTATAGAGGTCTGCCACTGTCTCCGGCCTGTCCTTGTCGATGACGGTGTTGTCGGTGGCATCCTTGGGATGGCTGTAGCTGTTGATGGCAAAGAGTCTCAGGCGTTCCATCCATTGTGGAGCCATGGGGTCGTCGGGAAACAGTCCCAGAGTGGCTGCCAGTACATTGGCTTCCCATCCGTTCTCTTCCGCCTTGGTGTCTCCCTTGTATCCTGTAGGTATGGTGCGCTCCAGTTCGTAGTTGCACTCTGCTACCAGCAGGTTGTGTATGTAGCCTTTCTGACTGTCGTTCAACCGCTCCCATTGGAAGAAGGCGGAGTATGCCACAGACATGGCCCAGAGCGAACTTTCCCACACATGGTCGTTGTTGCTGGTGCTGCCCCAGTAGTCGCCGCCGGCACACACTTTCAGCTTGTTGGCCTTGTGGGTGGAATAGGCGAAGACGAGGGTCTTCATCGCCAAGTCCTCCAACAGCTCCCATGTCACGCCTTGCGGCAGTGCAATTTTGCACGGCTTGGCATATTTCACCAAGAAGGCGCAGAGCATGGACAGGTCGGCGTTGGTGCGCACGCCGGCTTCATTGCTTGCCATGGTGCTCTCTCCCTTGAAGCACCCACATTCCTCTCCCATGCTGTTGGGTGCCTTGCATGGCTGGTAGTCGGCTGCCATGTACTGGCTGAATCGTGCCAACATTGCAAGCAAGTCGTTCATCATCTCCTTCTCTCCCACGAATTTGCTGGTGATCTTGCCTTCAGTGGGAGAGGGGATGTCTTGTTCTGTATTATGGTATGTGGGTGTGCTTGGTTGTCCTGCCACCGACAATGGTGTCAGCAGCAGACTCGAAAAAACTAATGTAAGAATGATATTACGCATCCTCTCCTTTTTTGCAAATTTATGCAGAATCATTGGCAAAAGCATCTTTTTATTGAAGAGCCATAAAGGCAGGGCGTGTCTCCCGATGCCAGTCAGAAGACCATCAAGTTGAAGGCCGTCAAGTTAGGTGCAGTCCCTCGTCATCGATGATGATGAAACGTTTGCGGTAGAGGTCGCCAACAGCCCTTTTGAATGTCTTTTTGCTCACCCCGAAAACCTCCTTGATGGTCTCTGGGGCAGTCTTGTCGCCATAGGGGCAATGCCCTCCGTGGGATATGAGATAGTCGGTCAGCGTGTCGGCGAAATCTATTGTCTGCTGTCTGCCAGACGGTTGCAGCATCACGTCAATTTTCCCGTCGCTTCTCACTTGTCCGATATACCCCTTTATTTTTTCTCCTATGTGGATGGGGCGGAACACCTGGTTGGAATATACCAATCCCTGATGCTCGTTGTTGATGATCACCTTGTAGCCCATTTCCGTCTTTTGCCATACGAGCAGGTCTACAGCCTCGTTGTGGCTGTAGTTGGGGGTGTCGTCGCTCAGGTAACGTTCCACCTTGGCGGATGCCATGATGCGGAAGCTCTCCTCGTCAACATGCACATGCACGATGTGGCGGGTGCCTTTCACCATTTTCTGCTTCTGTTCGCTGAAAGGGCAGAACAGGTCTTTCATCAATCCCCAGTTCAGGAATGCCCCAAATTGGTTCACCCATGCCACTTCCAGGTAAGCGAATTCCCCCACCTTGGCGTATGGCCGCTCTGTGGTGGCTATCAACCGCTCTTCTTGGTCGAGATAGACAAACACCTCCAGCTCGTCGCCGGGTTTCGCCCCTTTGGGAATGTAGCGTGTGGGCAATAATATTTCTCCTTCGTCGCCTCCGTCGAGATAGAGGCCGAAGTCCACTTCTTTCACAATGGTCAACTTGTTGTAGTCGCCTAAAAGGATGTCGCTCATACGTTTTCGGTGTTTGTGTTGGCTGGTGTGCTGTCAGCAGGTGTAACTATTTGTCCGTCTTTCAACCTTATGGTACGGTCGGTCAGTGTGGCCAGTCCTTCATCATGTGTCACGATGACGAAAGTCTTGCCATATTTGTCGCGAAGGTCAAAGAAGAGTTGGTGCAGTTCGGCCTTGTTTTTTGAGTCCAGACTTCCAGATGGCTCGTCGGCAAGGATTACCGAAGGGTCGTTCACCAGTGCTCTTGCCACTGCCACCCTTTGCTTTTCACCGCCAGACAGTTGGCCTGGCTTGTGGCTTGCCCTGTCTTCCAGTCCCATGAACCGCAGCAGTTCCATGGCTCTTTCTTTTGCTGCAGATGTAGACTTCCCCGCGATATATGCAGGAATCATTACATTCTCCAGTGCCGTGAATTCGGGAAGCAGTTGGTGGAACTGGAACACGAATCCGATGTGCTGGTTGCGGAAGTCGGAGATGCGGTTGGTGGAAAGTGCCTCCACGTCGGTGCCGTCGATGGTCACTTGTCCGCTGTCGGGGCGGTCAAGTGTGCCTATGATTTGTAGCAACGTGGTCTTTCCCGCCCCACTGGGCCCCACGATGCTCACCATCTCCCCTTTGTCTATGTGCATGTCGATGCCTTTGAGCACCTGTAGTTGCCCAAAGCTCTTTGTGATGTTCTTGATGTCTATCATGAGTAGGTAATCAAAATTGTAACCTTTATGTCTGTCATTTTTCCTTTTGCTTGTTGCCGTGCCTCATCCATTCCAGCAGCACTTGGTATGCGCTCTCACCCTCTTTGTGCTGTGGTTCTGAGAATGTCATGGTGTCCATGCGGTCGCCCAGCTGGTCGGGGAACACTATCATGAGGCTTTTGCCCGAATAGAACGTTTCTATTTCCTTTGGCAATTTCTCAAAGGCAGTCTTGTAGCTGATGTTGCCCTTTCTGGATGTTACGAACACCATCAGGTGGTCGTCGTTCATCTGTTCCGACAGGCGAGGCAGTTCGTTCCAGTGTTCCATGGTCTGGTATTCGCTACGCACGGATGGATGGTGTTTCTTGATGTATCCGCTAATTATCTCGTTGCATGACTTGCGCGCATAGAAGAGGATGCGGCAGTCGAGGTTCCCTGCCAGTCTTGTCAGTCGTTCAAGCCATCGTGTGAAGCCCGCCTCAAACTCGGCCCTTGAGGGCACTGCCACCTTGATGCAGCGCAAGGTGTTGAGTGGTTGCTTCAGCCTTACGAAGATGATCTGGCGGTCGAGGCCATTGTAGAGGCTTTGTGCAAACTCACCCCAGAACTTGGGCGATATTTCCTTGTGTATGTGCAGGCCCATTATGATTTCCGAGGCGTCATACTCCTTGAAGGCATGCTTTATGCCATTGGCGATGTTGGCTGCTATTCTCACTTGGGTCTGCATCCTCACATCATATCCGTTGGCCTTTTTCACGAGGTCTTCGAGCAGGTGCCTGCCACGCTCTTGGTTTTCGTGTCGCTTGTCGTCGTCGTAGACAATGTTGAGGGCAACCAGTCCTCGGTTGAGCTTGGCATTGCGCATCATGACAGCCACACTGAGCAAGCCCTCTGCCAATTCCGGGTATTTCACGGGCAGGAGGATTTTCTCGTCGTCCTGCTTCT
>CAMJLI010000224.1 GCA_946406585.1 uncultured Prevotellaceae bacterium
CAGCGACCTCGCGCCCCCCAGACGTGTGCGCTACCAACTGCGCTAAATCCCGAATGCGAATGCAAAGATAAGCACTTTTGTTGTAACAGCCAAATGAAAATGGATTTTTTTTCAAGAAAAGGCGAATTGGTGCGGAATCTGAGAAAAAAGGCATATATTTGCAAGATGATAATAAAAACATCATAGCCATGACACCATATATTGTAGCTCCACTGGTTGGCAGCATGATAGGATACATCACCAACGACATAGCCATCCGCATGCTCTTCCGCCCTCACAAGGCTCGGTACGTACTAGGATACAAAGTGCCCTTCACCCCGGGCATCATCCCAAAAGAAAAGGGGAGGATAGCCGCCTCAGTAGGAGCATCCATCAGCGTGAACCTGATGAACCGCGAAGTGCTGGAGAAGAACCTGCTCTCCGAAGAAATGCTGGAAAAACTCGATAATGCCCTACGCCGGTTCTGCAACACACTTCGCCACTCCCCCCTCAGCCTCCGCGAATGGTTGTCGCAATATCTGCCGGCAAGCGACATAGATGACATGGCCGACAAGACATGCGATGACCTGACATCACTGTTGCACAAGAAATTGGGTTCACAAGAGGTGGGCGACAAGATAGCACACATGGCAGTGAAGCATGTGATGAAAAAGATGCAGCACTTTGGCAGCGGCATTGGCGACAAGCTTGCAGAGGGAGGCATTGGCGAAGGCGGCGGTTTTGGCGACATGATAGGCAGAGGAATAAGAAAAATACTTGGCCGCACTGGCAGCGACGCCACCTCCAAGTTCATCAACAGTCTGGCAGAGCCGGTGGAGCAGGCACTATCGGCCAACATCAACGACATGCTTCAGAACCATTCCGAGGAGATTGTGGGACAACTGCTTCACACAGAGATGGACGACTTTCTCTCGCGCCCGATGAACAAGTTGCTTGAAGGCAAGGATGCCGATGTTGAGCGTTTCATATCGAGCGTGCTTTCCCTCTACAAGAGCACGATAAAGGAACGTCTGCCCCGCATACTTGAAGCAGTTGACATAAGAAAGATTGTGGAAGACCGCATCAACGAGATGGACATGTCGGAAGCCGAGAAAATAATCCTTGACGTCATCAGCAAGGAGTTGCGCGCCATCGTGTGGCTTGGCGCCGGTTTGGGTTTCATCATGGGATTTGTCAACTGCCTCATCATCTGACCTCCCCCACCCCATCTTCAGCCTCTACCGGCGAGACGTGAATGCAGTGGTGTGTCAGTCGTTGAGCGTTGCCGCCCTCACGCGGCTGAGGGTCTCAGGCGTCATCTGAAGATAGTTGGCGATATAGTTGAGCGGAGCCCTCTGCACCACTTTCGGCATCAACTTGCACAATTTTTTGTACCTGTCTTGAGCAGACTCGAACCTCACGAGGTCGGCATGCACCTGTGACAAGATGAGCGACTCCTCAAGTATTTTTCGGTACAGGATTTGAATGTTTACATTGTGCAATGCCACCTCTTCGAGTCTTTTCTTAGGCAAGGCATAACAAATGGAGTTTTCGAGAGCTTCCATTTGCAATTTTGTAGGTTCCTCTCTAAAAAGGCTCTCTATGCACATGACGATAGTGCCGTCGACACCAATGTGTTCTGTCACATACATGCTTTTCTTGTGATAGTATTGCCTTATCAGTCCGGTGTGAATGTACAAGATATCCCGGCACACCTCACCCTCCTTCAGTATTTGCTCACCCTTGTTGATTTTTTTAGGCACGAGGATGCTCTCGAGAATATCGAGTTCATCATGCGTCATAGTACTGTACTTTCTTGCCAATTCTCGTGCTATATCTCGTGTTGTATGTGGCAATTCTTTCATTTTTTCTCCTTTCGCCAGTAGTTGTCAGTCGAGTTTCAGCACGGCAAGGAAAGCCTTTTGCGGCACTTCCACATTACCAATTTGCTTCATTCTCTTCTTTCCTCTTTTTTGTTTTTCAAGTAGTTTTCTTTTTCTTGACACGTCGCCACCATAGCATTTGGCCGTCACGTCCTTCCTCACGCATTTCACAGTTTCACGTGCGATGATTTTGGCTCCGATAGCAGCCTGTATGGCAATGTCGAATTGTTGTCTTGGTATGAGTTCCTTTAGTTTTTCACACATTCTCCTGCCGAATGTCACAGCATTGTCTTGGTGTGTCAGTGTGGATAGGGCATCCACAGGTTCACCATTGAGCAGGATGTCAAGTTTAGCCAGTTTGGAAGGTCTGTAACCGCAGATATAGTAGTCGAAGGATGCATATCCTTTTGAAATGCTTTTCAGCTTGTCGTAGAAATCTATGACGATTTCCCCCAAAGGCAAGTAGAAGTTGATTTCCACCCTGTTTCCGCTTACGAATTCCTGGCTTATCAGTTCTCCCCTTTTGTCGAGGCACAGGGTCATGATAGGTCCTATGAAATTTGCCGTTGTGATTACCGATGCCTTGATGTAAGGTTCTTCGATATGGTCGATGAGAGTCAGTTCGGGCAGTCCGGACGGGTTGTGCACCTCCCTGCTTCCCCCCTGCTTGTCGTATACCATGTATGACACGTTGGGCACGGTGGTGATGACATCCATGTCGAACTCCCTGTCGAGTCGTTCCTGAATGATCTCCATGTGCAGCAATCCGAGGAATCCGCATCTGAATCCGAAGCCGAGCGCCACGGAAGACTCCGGTGTGAACGACAACGACGCATCGTTGAGCTGGAGTTTTTCGAGAGATGAGCGCAAGTTCTCATAGTCATTAGGGTCAATGGGGTAAACACCGGCAAACACCATTGGCTTGACCTCTTGGAATCCCTCTATTGCCTTGTCACAAGGTCTTGCGATATGAGTGATGGTGTCGCCCACCTTCACTTCCTTGGCGTCCTTTATGCCGCTGATGATATATCCCACCTCTCCTGTGGTGAGTTGATTTCGAGGTATCATGTCCATCTTGAGCACACCCACTTCATCGGCATCATATTCCATTCCGGTGTTGAAGAACTTCACCTTGTCGCCTTTCTTTATGCTTCCATTGACTATTTTGAAATAGGCAATGATGCCCCTGAACGAGTTGAACACGGAGTCGAAGATAAGAGCCTGCAGTGGGGCATTCGGGTCTCCTTTAGGGTGAGGTATTCTCTCAACCACAGCTTTCAGGATGTCCTCCACCCCTTCTCCTGTTTTTCCTGATGCACGTATGATATCCTCGTGGTCGCATCCGAGGAGTTCCACTATTTCGTCCTCCACCTCTTCAGGCATTGCCGAAGGCATGTCGATTTTGTTGATGACAGGTATTATCTCGAGGTTGTGGTCGATAGCCATATACAGATTGGATATGGTCTGTGCCTGCACTCCCTGAGTGGCATCCACCACAAGCAATGCTCCCTCGCAGGCAGCTATGCTCCTTGACACTTCATAAGAGAAATCCACATGTCCCGGAGTGTCAATCAGGTTGAGCACATATCGTTTACCGTCCATTTCATACTCCATCTGAATGGCATGGCTCTTGATGGTGATTCCACGTTCCTTTTCCAGGTCCATGTCATCGAGCATCTGCCCTTCGGTGATTTGAATGGTGTTGGTATGTTCCAAGAGTCTGTCGGCCAATGTGGATTTCCCATGGTCGATATGTGCAATGATACAAAAATTTCTGATGAGGTCCATGTTGTTTTTCTCTATAAAATGCAAAAATACACAAAAATGCTCATTGTACGTGCCTTTAAGCCTCGTACTGTCATCATTTTTAAGGAATTTTATGAAAAAGGAAACATGAGTTATTATCTAAGTAGCTCGGCTTGCACTACTTTGCTTGCGCGAAGATAGGCGGCGCCTCGGGAATGAAAGCAAAAACTTCGTGTTTTGCTTTGCATTCCGCTCGGCTTGCACTACTTTGCTTGCGCGAAGATAGGCGGCGCCTCGGGAATGAAA
>CAMJLI010000225.1 GCA_946406585.1 uncultured Prevotellaceae bacterium
TGGCAGCCACTTTCGACCCACAATTGGTACATCGTTTTGGTGAAATAGCCTCAGAAGAATACCGTGCGTTAGGAATAGCCACTGCATTGTCGCCCCAAGTTGACATCGCCACAGAACCCCGTTGGTTTCGTTTCGACGGAACTTTCGGTGAAGACCCGCAGTTATCCACCGACATGGCGCAAGCATATTGCGACGCTTTCCAAACCACACCAGAAACAAAGGGATGGGGCACTAAAAGCGTAAATGCCATGGTGAAGCACTGGTATGGCTATGGCGCCCAGGAAGGAGGCAGAGACTCACATTTGGCGTCTGGCAAATATGCAGTCTATCCTGGCAAGAACGCCGCAATGCACAAGTTGTCGTTCACTGAAGGAGCCTTCAAGCTCAGCGGCGGCACAGAGATGGCTTCTGCCGTGATGCCAATCTACAGCATATTATGGAACCAAGACCCCTCAGGAGAAAATGTAGGCGGCAGTTTCAGCAAATGGATGATTCAGCAGCAACTGAGAGATGAATCAAAATTTGAAGGAGTGGTATGCACCGACTGGGGCATCACAAAGGACATGAAGGTGCTTGACAGTCCGATAGGCGGCAAGCCTTGGGGTGTGGAGAATCTAACAGAAGCCGAACGTCATTACAAGATATTGCAGGCAGGAGTTGACCAGTTTGGTGGAAACAACGAAATTGGTCCGGTAATTGAAGCATATCAGATGTGGTGCAAGGAATACGGTGAACAAAGTGCTCGGGAACGTTTTGAACAGTCCGCACGTCGTCTGTTGCTGAACATGTATCGTGTGGGATTGTTTGAGAATCCTTATCTCGATGTCGCAGAGACCGAAAAAATAGTTGGCAACCCCAATTTCATGAAAGAAGGCTACGAGGCTCAGCTAAAATCTGTAGTAATGCTAAAGAACCACGCCAACCAAACGCTGCCAATGAAAGCCAAGAAGAAAGTGTATGTGCCCAAGCGTCACTTCCCAGCCATACCCGGATTATGGGGTGGCATATCAGAAGAGAAGACAGAGGAGCCCATGGACCTGTCGTTGGTAGCAAAGTACTACGATGTTGTCAGTGAGCCTGAACAAGCCGATTTCGCCCTTTGTCTGATACAAGAGCCAAGCACCGGCTTCGGCTACAGCACACAGGACGTGAAAAAAGGCGGCAATGGCTACATGCCCATGAGCCTGCAATACGACGACTATACTGCCAATGAAGCACGTGCTACGAGCATAGCAGGAGGCGACCCAATGGAAAAGACCACGAACCGCAGTTTCAAGGGCAAGACGATAAAAGCATACAACCGCGATGACATGGTGATGGTGAACAATACCAAAAAGGCAATGGGCGACAAGCCAGTGATAGTGGTAGTGGAGACTGGCAAGCCCATTGTGCTGTCCGAGATAGAGCCAGCAGCCGATGCCATTTTGATTTCCTTCAAGGTACAGCACCAAGCCTTGCTCGACATCATCAGTGGCAAGTCTGAGCCTTCTGCCCTACTGCCAATGCAGATGCCCGCAGACATGAAGACAGTGGAGGAACAACAAGAGGATGTGCCTCGTGACATGCGTTGCTACAAAGACGGGGAAGGCAATTCCTACGATTTCGCCTTCGGCATGAATTGGAAGGGTGTCATAAATGACGACAGGGTAAAGAAATACAAATAGGCACTTGAACCCCTACACCAAATAGAAACAAAAAACTCCCCTACTCCATTACAAAGAGAGGGGAGTTTTTTATAAGATGTCATTCCATCTCGTCAAACTGCAGATTACTTGAACAGCAACTGAGCAAACTGATAAAGGCTGCGACGCCAAGTCTGCCACTCATGGGCTGTCTCTGGAGAGACATACGAATAGGCGTTGATACCCATTGCTTTCAGGTCTTGGGCAGCCTTGTCCACACCCATGTTCTCCTTGCCGCCACAACTCATGAACAACACCTTGTTGGTCTTCTTGAAGTCGTTGGCATCTTGCAATTCCTCAGTGCGGAATGTACCTCCACTAAACATGCCTACGTATGCGAACTTGGTGGGATTGGCCAATGTAATCATGTGGGTCTGCATTCCACCCATTGAAAGGCCAGCCATGGCACGATGATCGGTGTCGGCAATCACGCGGTAGTTTTTCTCCACCATTGGAATGATGTCCTTGAGCAGAACATCCTGGAAGGCGTTGAAGCCACCGAAGCCACCTCTACGTGGTCCACCAGGACGCGGTCCGAATCCACCGGGGCGCTGTCCAGGACCTCCACCAGGCCTCATGCCCTGAGGAGCACCCTGTGGACGAGCACCAGCCTGACCTTGTGGACGTGGTCCCATGCCAGGGAATCCACCGAAACCATTAGCTCGCTGTGTGGTGTCAGGATGAGCAGGCTGAGCATTCAGACCATTGTCCATGACAATGATGAAAGGAACAGCCTTGCCTTCTGCGATAAGGTTGTCCATGATGATGCCGGTCTTTCCTTGAGCCGACCATCCAGTCTCGTTCTCACCCATTCCATGCTGCAAATAGAGCACCGGGAACTTCTTGGTGGGGTTCTGGTTGTATGCTGCAGGCAAGTAGATGTAGCAGTGACGCATTTTTTCAGTCACCGTGGAGTAGTAGTAAACCTCGTTGACCGAGCCTTGAGGCACGTTCTTCACAGTGTAGAAGTCTTCATCGGCTGCAGGAACGTCGATACCACTTCCCCAACGGCTGGCACCATAGTAATATTTGCTACCTGGGTCGGGAACAGAAGCTCCATCAATATTGAGCTGATAATAGTGGAAGCCCTCATCCTGAGGTGCCGACTCACCAGTCCACACGCCATCGGCATTCTTCACCATGTCATATTTCACACCACCAATGTCGAGTTTAACACTTGTGGCATCTGGTGCTGAAATCTGGGCGCGCACCATGCGCTGGGAATTGACCATGGGATACTCTTTGCCTTCCTGGTTTGTACTTGCAGGTTTGAAATCTTCTACTACCTGTGCACTTGCCGACACTGCGGCAAAGACAGAGAAAATGAGAAACAATCGTTTCATGAAGTAATGTTTTTAAAGTTGATACAGTAAATCTTGAAATGTTTTACAATTTGACGTATCTCACGATAAAAAGTAAAAAAACAAGATTGGTTGTTTTGTAACAACAACTTTCTTGTCTGTTGCATTTACAACAACATCAAACTTTTTTACAAGATATTTCCTCACATATAGTAGTAGATTGGACAAAAAAAATGATTATTTAGCCTTATGTACAAGCAGCAGGAAGCAAAATGTGGTGCCCAAAATGACTATGACAAATGGAATTGCCACCACATCCGACATGCCAATCCCCATCACGGACAGAATGTTGAGTATCAACACAAACAAGGCAAATTCCACGCCAAGCACTCGCGCCATACGTATGGCGATTTCCACCTGGCGAATATTGGAATAGCCTCTTGAACCAAAAGAATTCAAGTGGATAAACCGAGGATGATAGGCACATACCATCAAAAAGACAGCCATAAGACTAAATGATAAAGTATGCAGATGAATGCCAAGGAAATCAAGCGGTGTTGTCCATTCAAAACAGAACGAAATGATCCAAGCTATCAAAAGCAATAATGCCACAGCGATTTCAAAAAACGTGCCTTCTTTCGTACGATAGACTTTCACGTCCTTCACGTCAAATTTCTCCTGCTCCATCATCTTTCTTCTTTTTGGGTAATCGTTTAGCCTTGCGCAGAGCCTCAGTAATAATCCACTGGAGCTGGCCATTGGTGCTGCGGAACTCGTCCGCAGCCCAAGCCTCAATAGCATCCATCGTGTCACTATCGACTCTAAGGATGAAACTTTTTGTCTTAGTCTCCTTCTTTGCCATGATTAGTGGTTGAGCGTTCCTGTGTTCACCACTGGCTGTGCCGAATCATC
>CAMJLI010000226.1 GCA_946406585.1 uncultured Prevotellaceae bacterium
ACCAACAACCTCAAAAGAAAATGGTGAAGAAAGGCCGCAAAGCCGGCAAGGTGAAAGTCAGTGGCAAGACCCTCGAAGTGAAAGCCGACACCGCGCTTGCCACAGTGCCCATCAGCATCAAAGTTATAGATGGAAAAAAGGGAAATTTGGATAATCCTCTTGTCTTCATCGACGGCAAGCGTTCAACCATCGAGGAAGTGCAGGCTCTCGACCCCAAAACCATAGACCATATCGATGTCTTGAAAGACAAGGCATCCATTGAGGTGTATGGTGATGAAGGAAAGAACGGAGTAATCATCATTACAACCAAGGACGCTGCACGCAAGACAGTGACGGCGACGTGGCAACCATCTTCTTCTACGGAAACATCAGATGATATCGTTGTAGTTGGCATGGAAACCGAAACCAATGAAGAAATCAACCCAGAAGCATTCGACGTGGTGGAAAAGATACCGGAATACCCTGGTGGCATTGAAGGTTTGATGAAATTCCTCTCGGAGAATGTGCGTTATCCGGAAGCTGCTTCTAAAGCAGGTATCCAGGGTAGGGTGCTTGTCAATTTCATCGTTGAGAAAGATGGTAGAATAAGCAACATCCATGTCATCAATAAGGTCAACGACTACCTTGATGCCGAGGCCATCCGCGTTGTCGGTGTCATGCCCAAATGGACTCCAGGAATGCATGAAGGCAAACCCGTGCGTGTGAAATACACAGTCCCCATATCATTCCGCCTTAACTAAAACCTATACTTATCACTCAGAATATTCTGATTATTCCTAGTATTCTGATTATCTGAGTATTCCGATTACTCCGATTACTCCGATTATTCAGATTATTCTGAGTACTCAGATTATTCCGATTATTCAGATTCCTCCGATTCCTCTGACATCAAAAAAGCCCCAAGTTTGCTCCTGAGTAGCTGCAAACTTGAGGCTTTCACCTTATTTCAATAGGAAATTTTCCTTATTTTAGCAAAACCTTGCGGCCATTGATGATGTTCAGACCCTTTTGAGGTAAGCTCATACGCTGACCAGCAACATTGAATATTACAGACTTGCCTTCCTTTACATCAACCATGATGTCGCTGATGCCGGAAGTGTTGGGGTTCTCTATCCATACCACTGTGGACTTTTTGCACTCACCACCACCATAATAGATGCTCTGGATGCCAACCTTGTTCCATGTGTTGCACTCCTCTACGCCATCTTGGAAGTAGATGCCGTGAGAGCCATCCCATGTGTTGTAGTTGAAGCTGTAAGGCACTTCTGTTGCATCCTCGTCGATTGCATAATACATTTCAGCCTTGAAGGTATAAGGTGCCTGCTGACCATCCTTCTCTACCCAAATTGTATAGAACAATTTATTTGGATTCAGTGTTTCGCCATTGCTGCCAGTGGAAAATATCGTGCATGAAATGCCACTTGACCACTCTCCAAAATCAATAGAATTGATGATTGGGTCGGCTGGTGTGGCTGCAACCTCATCAAACTTCGTAATGACGACATCTTTGAATGTCTGGTAAGCATAAATTTCGGTCGGAAGGGCGTTGAGCACCAACGATTGTGCTGAAGTGAACTGAGACTTTTCTGCATCGAAGTCTAACACTGCATTCACCATCTTGCCATCTGCATCGATGGCAGTGAAATAGTAGTCGTTGTTCGACATCCAGAAACTTACTGTTCCCATGTATTGGTTGGCTGGGATTACATACTGTCCTGCATCGTTCTTGGTGGCCTTCACCCACAGCTGGTCGGCACTTGAGTTGGCATCAGCTGCCAAACCTTGTATGTATGCATCGTCACCATCGAAACCTACTTTCACCCAAAGGGTTAGCTCGGCTGGGTCGTAGTAGGGCTTTTCTGAGTTGGCTGTGAAGATGTAGGTGTCTGTTACGAGATCCTCGGGAGCTACAACGGGTGAAACTATGAGATCGGTAGGTGTCACCTCGATGCTGTTCAACTGGGTGTTGCCGGCGATTGTCACCACAACCTTCTGGGCCTCGCCAGTCCATGTGGCACCGTCAAAACTGCCTGTGTCGGCACTGTTGTCGTTGTTCCACTTGCCGTTGTTGAACACAATCTTGTTGATTGTCTTGCCCACGGCTGCCTCGAAGGTCAGCGTTCCACCATATACGCGCAGCTGAGGACCCTTGGTCGTGTTCCAGAAACGGTTGGGTGTGCCTTCTGGATTTGGCGAGACAGTCAGTGTCACAACACCTTGCGCGAACTTGCGGTCTTCGGTGATGTCGCCTTCGTGGCTGTCATTTGAAGAGCATGGCTCATCGGTCATGGCATTGAAGTCGAAGGACACCTTCTCGTAATCCTTGATGGTGTACCAGAAGATATCCGACTTGTTCTCCTCGCCGCCGCCGGTATAGATGCTCTGGAGGCCTATCTTGTTCCATTTGTTGTAGTCTGGCTGATTCAGATATATATAGGTGGGGAAGATGTCCTTGTTTTCAGTAAAGCCATAGGGCAAAATGGTCATGTTCTCCGTCAGGTTCATGTAATCGTCCATCTTGAAGGTCACTGGTGCTATTTCCTGTTCTATGTCGCTGAAGAACTGGATGCTCAACTTTGAAGCTATCATACCGTTGCCATCCACGTCGATTGTAGGCACTGTGAACATTACAACAGGACCTGTTGTCGCGTCATAAATCTGTGAGATGTTGGGCATTGCCGGTTTTACGGCCTTCTCTATCACCTTAGTAATGACGGCATTCTTGTAGATGTCGGCTTTCAACAGGGTGGAGGTGACGAGGGTGATCTCCTTGGTCACTGCTGTTAGTTTGTTAGCTTCAGCATCGTAAGTGAATTCGATGTTCTTGTCCTCAAGGAACATGTCGTATCCACTGTATGGAGTGTCTTGGTAGAAACCGAAGTATTGACCTCCACGGAAGGTTACGGTTGTGCCCTCCATTTTTCCCTTTATCCATGCTTCAGGCAGGTAGCTGCACATGCCCTGAACGTATACATCATTGCCGTCGAAGCCAATCTTCAGCGCCCCGGTGGAGGGCACGTCCATGTTGTTGTCATAGGTTATCACCCAGTCATCGGCTACCAAGCCCTCTGGTATGACCACAATTTTCGAATTGTCTGGTTCTGCCTTGGTGAAGACAGGCATGAACCAGTAGGCGTATGGATCTGGCGTTGTTGGGTTGCTGTTCTCCAAGAGGTAGGGAGTTACAGACTCCAATACACCTTCTGTTGCATTATATTTGAATTCGATGTTTTCTACTAGTTTTTCCGTGTCGAATGCACCGCAGAAATAAATAGGACCGCTCTCGTCTTGACCAACATATTGGCCATTTGGGAATAAGACTGTGTTTCCGTTGATCTTTCCCTTTATCCATCCTTCCTTAAAAAAGTAGGACACGCCTTGGAGGTAGATGTCAGAACCGTCGATGGCAACATTGATGGATGACATCACTGACGTGAAATCTTGTAATCCATAAGGTGAGTTCAACAAGTACTTTCCATCTGCGGTGTACCATTTCTCCACTTGGGCAGAGGCTGGGGGTATCACCAATTCTTGGAATTCATCTTTTGGGGCTTTTGAAGCAGACAGACTGCTTCGGTCGATGCATTTGAATGTTGTTGTTGGACTTTGTGCATTCTCTTGAGAGTGTGCTCTCAAGTCCTTTTGTGCGAATGCTGACACGCCAATCAGCGCGCACAGCATGGTTAGAAGTGTAATTCTTTTCATATTATTATTGTTTATCTGGTTGTTGTCCATCATGTGCTTTCCACATGCATTCTGTTATTTTCATGTCCGAAAAGACTGCCGTGAATGATGACTCTTCGGGTGAGCAGGCATAGATGCCAAAACTGATTTCGCCTGCACCGGCAAAGACATGGCACACACGCATCTG
>CAMJLI010000227.1 GCA_946406585.1 uncultured Prevotellaceae bacterium
TTAAAATTACGGGGGCGGAGATTTTGATTTACTGCACCGAATCCCCCATATGAATGCCTCTTGTAATCATGTAAATGCCTGGCAATCGAATCGATTGAAATGCCACAAATTTGAATGATATTCAGGTAACTTCTCAGTCATCTGAAGGGGGATTTTGGGTATTTACAAAAAGACTCCTATATTACAAACCTGTAATTTCGAGTTTCGCTCGGTGGGGCCAACGTGGTGAACTGAGTGGTTACGTCTCCCTTTCTTGTTTTTTTGCATTGCCTGTTGAAACGGACGTTTCCGTGGGGGGTGGAAGCCTTTCGGAGTATAGCGGAGAGGGTTTCCAACCCCCATAGGACATTCTTCTTCCCTCATCCAATATTTGCACTTCTATCTTGAGCTTGGGATCAAAGTCAAAGGCGTGCATCGAAAAGAGGCAAATGCTCAGTCCGACATGGGATATGTAGCTTAAATTGAGTAATATAATGAAGAATTGATAAAGCATTTGTAGATGAATATTGACGATGGAAAATCAACGAAAAGTTAACACTTTGTAGCCTCCAAATTTGGATGTTTCATATGGTTTTCCTAATTTTGCAGTGCTAATGTTCTAACCTTATTCGACAGCTGAAGCCAAGGCTGATTTTGCCAACTTAAAAACTAAAAACTTTATATTATGAAACACGTATTAAAAATGAAAAAGACATTTTTGCTATTAGTAATGACTTGTAGCATGGTTCTGATGTCGTCAGCCAACCCCGTGTCTCCTGAGGAAGCCATGCAGATAGCCCGTGGTTTCATTGCAAAAAAGCAGTCCATGCGCATAAAGGGCAACCGAGGCCTTGAACTGGCCTACACTATGATGCCTTCACAAAAAAGCGACGGTGAACCGTCACCCTTGCTCTATGCGTTCAACGTTTCGGGTGATGGCGGCTTCATCATCGCGTCTGGCGACGATGCCACCCCTGCCATTCTCGGCTATGGCAGCAAGGGGCATTTCGATATCGACAGCATCCCATGCGGCATGCGCTTCTGGCTTGACATGTGCGCAGAGCAGATTCCTCTCGCCAGCAAACGGGCTAAGAATTCTCCAGCCAATGTGGCGGAAGCATCGACAACCAGCCGTGTAAGCATATCCCCATTGATTGACGTGGAATGGGGGCAGGACAGCCCTTACAACGACCAGTGCATCTTCGATGGAGTAAGATGCTATACAGGTTGTGTGGCAACGGCTATGGCGCAAATAGCCTATTACTGGGGAAAAGGGAAGGAGGGAAGGCACTTCCAACATGGGTGTGACGCTCTTGATAGTTATTTGAATTGGTCGGACAACGTGACCATTCCCGCCCTTGAGGCCGTCCCTTCCTTCAATTGGAACGCCATGACCATGACGGATGGACAACCCGACACTGAGGAGTCCAAGGCGGCTGTGGCTCAACTGATGAGGTATTGCGGCCAAGCGGTCGAGATGGACTATCATCAGTATGGTTCAGGTGCATTTGACGACATGATTCCGAATGCATTCAAAGTACATTTCGGCTATTCAGGCGAATTCGAGGTTTTACAAGCCTCTTATTTAAAGAATAGGATACATTATTTGATATATAGGGAGTTGCTGAAGGGCTACCCCGTGTATTTGGGTGGCATCAGAGGTGAGAACTTGGATGACGATGAGAACATGGTCATATGGGATGGTCACGCATTCATTTGCGACGGTTATGATGCCAGCGACGACAGCTATCACATCAATTGGGGATGGGACGGTGATTTCAATGGCTATTTTTGGCTGGATTATCTTGACCCTTATCTTGAAGGCATTTCCCGTGAGGACATCATAAAAGGATTGGAAAACAATACAGGGGGTGAAAACGATGACCCTATTGGTGAGTTCCCAGACTCGTCTCCTCATCCATATTGTCATTTAAATGCCATTGCTGGGATGTCACCCTGGCTGGCCTACAAGCAGCAGGTTGGTGACCAACTGACCTATTTCTACGATGGCAACATTAGTTCCAGGGAGGGTGTCGTGTATAAGATGGATAAAGAGCCGACAAAAAAGGAAATAAAAAAAATCATCTTTGATGAATCTTTCTTCGATTACAATTGTAGAAGCGAATTCAGCCCCAACTCTCATTCTTTGTCTGATATCTACTTCAAAGGTTTCTACAATGTAAATGAATATGAAGGCTTGGAGAATCTGAACACGAAGAGCATGACAAACATGGCTTGGATGTTTGAAAAGAACATACATTTGAAGCAATTGAACTTGAGCAGTTTCAATACATCAAATGTCAGGTTGATGAAAGACATGTTCTCTTATTGTCGCGAACTTGAAAGTGTGGATGTCCATACCTTCAACACTTCCAAAGTGACGGACATGTCTTACATGTTCTACGAATGTAAATCCCTAGGAAGCCTTGACTTGTCAAATTTCCAAATCGGGGAAGAGGCAAAAACTGACCTCATGCTTGCCGGCATGTCCAACCTGTCGTCTTTGAAAATCTCACGATCCATGGGCAGGCTGGCGAATAATGCTTGCAATGCCACAGGCACACGCCTGTCACCCTGTGTCATCCAAGCTCCCCAGGGCTTTGATTACGGCACTGAGACCGACGGACCATACTTTGTGTGGAAATCAGGCTATTTCCGCTTGGCAGACAGTTATGCATGGGGCGATGTCAACCATGACGGCGAGGTCGACATCAAGGATGTAGCCATGACAGTGAACGAGTTGCTGGGAATTGAAAGCAAAGACTTTTACATCAGGAACGCAGATTTCGAGGAAGACAACGACATTTCTGTCGCCGACGTGATGAATATCGTCAACATCATTCTATGCCCTTCGCCGGTGGTACCAGTAATGTTCACTTGTCCTGATGACCACCACCCGCACATGATTGACCTTGGTCTACCCTCAGGTACGAAATGGGCGTGCTGCAACGTGGGAACCACCACGCCGGAAGGGTATGGCGGCTACTATGCCTGGGGTGAAACCAAGGAAAAGGAGTCATATGATTGGAGCAATTACGCCCATTGTGATGGATATGGGAATACTTGCCATGATATTGGGGACGACATCGCTGGCACACAATACGACGTGGCGCACGTGAAATGGGGCGGCAACTGGCGGATGCCGTCAAGACAGCAAATGGATGAGTTGGCAAAAAACTGCACCTACACTTGGACAACAAAGAACAACATCTCTGGCGCTCAGTTCGCTGGCCCTAATGGTGGCACCATCTTCTTGCCCGCATCGAATTTCTATACGGACGAAGCTCCCTCCAACTTTGAGAATGGCTACTATTGGACTTCCACATTGGATAAATCTTATATAACCGATGTTTATAGCATGTACTTCTATTATCTCGAAGCTAATAGTTTCAATTTCTCACTCCGTTGCACAGGTCTACCAGTCCGTCCTGTGTGGATTGGAGAATAACCAGAAGTGTCATTACTTCTTTAAGCCCACCTGGCCTAGGTGGGCTTTTTCTTTCTTAGTTGATTCGTTGAATCCGCGTAGTTACGTTGCAATCTCAACATCTTAAATCATCCTAAATAGGATAATCCTAATACAAGACTTCTTTATTCGTCTGCTATGATAATTGTTGGTCAATATCCTCGTCCGTTACATTTCTTGCAGACTTTCAGCAGACGAGGGTTTTCTTTGTCACAGTCATCGTAGGTTTTCGGATAACCCTCACACGATGGGCACACTTTGCGTAGATATTGTGAGGATACCCAGCCTTGAACATTCGTGCCTTCGCCAAGAAAACTTATCAACATAAAGCCATTTTGCTTCTTGCCTTCATAAACAAGCACACAGTTGCCCGTCTCATGTTCACAATTCATGTAGCCGTCTCCAACGCCGGCACC
>CAMJLI010000228.1 GCA_946406585.1 uncultured Prevotellaceae bacterium
GCGGATATACTGCCGAAGATTACGTGCTGCCACTCATTGGGCAGGAGGGCAACTACCATTCAAGGGAAATATGGCTCTACCGCCAACAACTCAGGGAAAACATGGCACGCAGGGTTGCTGCGTTCCGCAAGACCATGAAATAGCTTTTCCTGTAGCAAAAATAGGATGATCATCTCATAAAAATTGCCATGTCTGCATCTGCAAACATGGCAATTTATTGTTGTTGTGAAAGACAGAGACCTGTAGTCTGAATACCGAACTTACTTCTCGAAAATGCCTTTGAAGAAACCACCGATGGCTTTGCCGGCACGGCCTGCCGCCTTGGCAATGCTGTCGCCTGTGGCGCCGATGCCATCTTCGAGACGGTTGCCACGATATTCGAGAATCTTTTTGGTGTAACGTCCCTTCAAACGATTGTATTCCTCAACCTGGTTGTCGTTGAGCTGTGGCTTGATTTTCCTGTACCAATGCATCAGCTCGTCTTGACGAACCATTAGTGAATCAGCTGTTTGTTTTGTAAGAGTCTTGCAACTGCCCACATATTTGGCAAACTGACGATATTCTGTCATAAACTTCAGAGTGTCGTTCTCCTGCTGGTTTTGCACAAAATATCCCTGCTCTGCGTGTGCTCCAATGGAGAGCATCAGCGTAATTATTATTATAACATACTTCTTCATCTTTTTCAAATATTAGTTTGTTCGTGGGCAAAATTACGCTTTTTCCAATAATATCAATGTTTTGTGGCTATAAAAAAGCCGAAAAAACATTATAAGTCGTTAAACTTGGTGATTCCTACTTCTAATGCGGGCGGGAACGCATGCGCTCCCTTGTATGACAGAGCGGTAACAACCATGCCCTTCGACATAGTTGAAGTTAGTTTGGCACTATTCTTTGCTCGCGCAAAAAATGTAATTTGTGTTTACATATATGGCAGGAATTGTTTTGGTACGTAGACGTTTCCAAAGGAATATGCCATACGGAACAGCCGTGCCATCATTTCAATGCTATAGTTTGTGGCTGCACAAACACTGGATGTCAGCATGAATTTGACATCAGGATGCCTTACAACGTATTCGTTGAAACGCTCCACTGCAGCTCTAAATTCTTCGAAGGAGTTGCCAACCATAGGAATGGCATAACTTCTTCCCTGCATCCCTTCTGCCTGTCCGTTGATGGCTCCAAAATGCTCCTTGGCATAGAGGGAGGCTCCACTATCATGCTGCCCGTCGATGTTGCTGAAAAAGACAAAAACCTCTCCATCCGCGAGGTGGTTGACGAAATCTGGCGCAATGCGTTCTTCCTCTATAAAGAAGCCTTGATTCATGGCTCCAAGGTCCTGTCTTCTGCGTTCTTCACTTTCGTCTTTGAAGAAACGGCTATTTCGCATGTAATTCATTTTGGCACTATAAGCCCTTCTACTAAGTCTTTCAGTTTTGAACATTTCAGCCAAGCCACTTGACGTTTGCTCAAATTTCATGCGGCTGTCAATGCCAAGTCCGGTTGCCGTAGTTTCCACATCGATGTTGGCACCGATAAAGGTAAACACCCATCCCCGCTTTTTCAGACTCTCAATCAGTTCCACCACCATATGGTGGCTCCAACGGCGTGATGCGTTCTCGTAGCCATCAGTGATGATGGTCACTATACCCACGGATTCGGTGTTGGCCAATAGCTTGCTTAGTTGTGTGACTGTGTAGCCGATGGCATCATAGAGTGGTGTGCAGGCATTGGGGCAATAGTCGGCCCTGGTCAAGTCGCGTGTTTCTTCCACTGGCACATCATGGAAAATGTATCGTGAATTGGTGGTGTCGAAACAGAAGATTGACACATACTGCTTGATTTCCTTTTGCTCTTTTGCTGTGTTGCGAATACTGTTCAGTGTCTCGTTGCAACCAGAGATTGTCTCATAACGGACACCAGACATTGAACCACTCTCGTCAAGGATTATCAAGTTGTATGTGGAGATGGCAGGGGCGGCTTGCTCGGATTTTTCCTCCTTTGGACTTCCATTATCCTCTTTTTTCTCTTCACATGGTGGGGTGTCGTTATTTGGTATGCTGTCCTTGTCTTCTTCTTTGATTTTCTTTCCTAAATTGCTTTTGGGTTGTTCCTTTTCTTCGTTTCCAATTGTAGATGATTGCTGGTTCTCCTCTTCTGAACCAAATAGATTTTTCATAATAGACTTGATTCTCATTGCTTTGGGTGTTTGTTAATGTGACATGTTTTATGATGTTTTATTCCAATCATGCTATATATAGTAATTTTCAGTGCCGCTTCTATCATGGGGTATGCGATTTGAACTTTTTTTGCAAACAAAAAATGAGAATATGCAGGAAAAACACATGATAATTCAATAAAAATTTGGTGGAATAAAATAAAATGGTTTCTTTAGCAAGTTATTTCTCTTCATGTTCGCAAAAACATGGAAGATGAAAATATTTTTTAGTCAAAATGCTTGTTCAATAAATCTATAACCTAAATGATCATGAGAACGTCTAAGATTATCCTTGCCGTCTTGCTAACGGCTGTTTATTGCTCTCAAGTTGCTGCCCAGGGATTCCGTAGGGAGAGCTTCCCTGAGGGTTCTTACTCACCAGTGACCAACGTCAATCGTGGTTCTTATCCAAGGGTGCTGTCCGACAATAGTGTCATGTTCCGCGTGAATGCACCGCAGGCACAGAGCGTGCAGATAGACTTGTGTGGTGTCAAGTATGACATGACGAAGTCTGATGGTGCATGGACGGTTACTACCAAGCCGCAGGTGCCAGGATTTCATTATTATTTTCTGATAGTGGATGGCGTGTCGGTGGCAGACCCGGCAAGTCAGACCTTTTATGGATGCAGCAGATGGTCGAGTGCCATTGAGATTCCAGAGAAGGGGATGGATGTCTTTGAGGTGCAGGATGTGCCGCACGGCGAGGTGCGCTGTGTCCATTACTATTCCAAGGTGGATGAGGAGTGGCGCCCTCTGATGGTATATACTCCGGCGGGATACAACGAGAGCAAACAGGACTACCCCGTGGTCTATATCCAGCATGGTGGTGGTGAGGACCATCGAGGATGGATGGAGCAGGGCCGGACAGCCCAAATCATGGACAATCTGATTGCGGCAGGCAAGGCTGTGCCCATGATAGTGGTGAGTGCCAACAGCAACGTGAAATCACGCAATGGCGGCATGGGGCGCGGTTACAACTGGCAAGGCATGCAGGCATTCCGCAGTGAACTGATAGATAATGTGATACCGTTTGTGGAAAAGACATACCGAGTGAAGAAAGACCGCAAGGGGCGAGCCATGTGCGGTCTCTCCATGGGTGGAGGTCAATCTTTCTACATTGGTCTGCGCGACCCGGAGGTGTTTGCCAATGTGGGAGTGTTCTCAACAGGCATGTTCGGAGGCATTTCTGGTGCATCGAACTTCGACCTTGAAACAGAGGTGCCGGGCATGATGACAGACACCAAGACTTTCAACAAGCAGTTTGATGTGTTTTTCTTGAGCTGCGGTGAACAAGACCCACGTATTGAATATACACGCAACATTGTGAAGAAGATGCGTGACGGTGGGGTGGAGGTGCGCTTCAATTCTTACCCGGGCGACCATGAGTGGCAGGTTTGGCGCAAGTCGCTGCATGAGTTCGCGCAGTATCTGTTCAAGTAATCTCTCTCACAACTGGAGTTGACAAGAGAAGGCTACGACAAGTTTGCCACCTCGCTTGTCAAGGAGGTGTACAAACAGCTGAAGGACAACCCCCATATAGAATCATTGCCCCTGTGTGTGTTAATTCTTTCTCGTCGGATTTAGGGATTTAATGTATATTTTTCCTATTGGTTGCAAGCTGTTACAGTTATAATATGTACCTTTG
>CAMJLI010000229.1 GCA_946406585.1 uncultured Prevotellaceae bacterium
AATGATTTTAAGCGATACCGCCAAATTTTTTTGCGGATAAATGCGGATAATCATTAAAAGTAATGCTTGGCAGTTTTTTGTATATGTAATATCCTGTTTTCATTTTGTTTTAATTTTCATTTTTTCTTGCAGAAACCAAACCTCAATTCAACATAATACGTTAACTTTGCATAAATCTATAACCGGAACGAATCGTCAAGATTCTATCAATTCAACATATTTTTGAGTGCCTACTTATTAAAAAACTATTGAAAATGAAAAAAACAATTTTGTCTCTTTTGCTCATTCTCACAGCATCTGCTTATGCAGCAGAAAATCCAGTGTTGACTATTGAAGGAGGTCAAGTTCAAGGTGTATTGGCCGACGACCACCCAGACGTGTATGTTTATCGTGGCATTCCTTACGCAGCACCTCCCATCAAGGAAAACCGTTGGAAGGAACCTCAGCCCATCGTGCCATGGAAAGGTGTGAAGATTTGCGACACTTTTGGCCACCCCAGCTATCAGGCTATTCAATACCCTGGCGGCTATTTCACAGAATGGGGTTATGGGAAAGAAGCCCCCTATAGCGAGGATTGCCTATATCTCAACGTATGGACCAAAGCTCCTGGCATGTCGGCAAAGAAGCTCCCTGTTGCCTTGTGGATTCATGGTGGCGGATACCGTGAGGGATGGGGTTCCGAACCAGAGTTCGACGGACAGGAATGGGGCGCCAAGGATGTGGTGCTCGTTTCCATCAACTACCGTCTTGGTGTTTTTGGTTTCCTCACACACCCTGCCCTATCGGAAGAAAGTCCTCACAAGGTATCAGGCAACTATGGCATCCTTGACCAGATAGAAGCCTTGAAGTGGATTAAGAAGAACATAGCACAGTTTGGTGGCGATCCCAACAATGTAACTATTTTCGGGCAGAGTGCAGGAGGAGGCAGTGTGCGTACTCTTTGTGAATCCCCTTTGGCTCGTGGTCTGTTTCACAAGGCTGTCATCATGAGCGCCCAAGGACTAAGTATCCCAAATCCTAACGGTGGTGGCATGATGGGTGGACGCTATAGTGGTGGTTCGATAGAAGATGCTGCCGCCAATGCGAAAAAAGTATTTGATTGGGCTGGGCTGACAGACTTGCAGAAAATGCGTCAAGCTTCCACAGAGACAGTCTTTGCCCTTAGCAACCTTTACGGACAAGTCACAGGCGACCGTATCAGGCTGCCATTCATGCCGTTGATAGATGGTTATGTGAGCATAAAGAGTTTCGATGATGCCACCCGTGAAGGCACCTTGGCAGATGTACCTTATATGATAGGTTTTACCTTAAACGACATGGGCAACATGGCTCCCAACATTGCTGAATTTTGCAAGGTACGTCAGAGCAAGGGTGGCAAGGCATGGGCCTACCAGTTTGCACGTCCTCTGCCCGACGACGGCTCGCATCCTGAGGTTACCCAGCGACTGAGAGGTGCTTTTCACTCTTCCGACCTATGGTTTGTGTTCAAGTCGCTGAAACATTGTTGGCGTCCATGGACAAAAGGCGACTGGGACCTTTCAGAGAAGATGCTGACAGCATGGACAAACTTCGTGAAATACAGCGACCCAAACGGAAAGAATGGCGGCAAATGGATGCCATGTACAGAGAAGGACCCCAAATTCATGGTGTTCAAGCTCAATGACAAGGATGTTGAGGCATCCATCTTCGGCGAACCAGAGAAAGCACCTCAACAAGGCTTAGGTTTTGGCAGAAGATAACCCGACATGAGGCTGCATACTCATAGAAGCTTCTGGTAGGCAAGCCTTTCATCTCCCGATGCAAGATGAATGATGCCACAATAAGTGAAGCCATGCTTCTCTATGTTGTGTTGCATGATATGGTTGTCGCGGTGTGTGTCTATGCGTATGTTATAGTCTTTTGAAAAGGCAAATTCCATGATGTCCCGGAACACATGGTGAACGTCCGGGTAACTGGCGATACGGTGGATGACATGATACGTTTGTTCATTGTCTATCCACCGTCCGTCGTATATCTTTTCGTAGGTAGGTTCGGGAGAAGCTAGGAATGCAAAGTAGGCAACCACCATACCACCTTCTTCCAGAACAAATCCACCATTCTTCTCCATGTCTGAGACGATGATATCCTCAGATGGATATCCATCATCCCATTGGTGCAGATTCCCCGAAGAACGCATTATCTGTCTTGCTGCCATCATGACCATCATGATGTCTTTCATATCTACATGTGTGGCTTGTCTGATAATCCTTTGTGTTTTCTGCATAAACATATTCTTAAGTCATGACACACTGCAAAAATAAGACTGTTTTTTCGATAAAGGCAATAAAACAGCCGTAAGACTGCAGAAGCGCCCACTTTTTAACATTTTTTCTCTGCATGGTGAGGAATTTTGATTGTTGTATTGCATAACTTTCCCCTAAAGAATTAACTTCTAATTTGTCTGCAAATCGTTTTTTTTATATAACTTTGCAATTTGATTGATGTATTATTTCAATTAAATCCATAGGTAATTTGTACAATGTGGAGAATAGCAATGAAACCAAGAAAAACTGCTAAAACTAAAAAGGGACAATGAAAAGGAAATTGATTTCTATGATTTTGTTGGCGTGGCTGTTGCCACAAGCCATGACAGCGCAATCACCAGAAACGTCGGCATCTCAACAAGAACAGCTTGACCGAGGTTTCGTGTGCATCAATACGGCTGCCACGTCATCGTTTCTGTCTTGGAGGTTGCTCGGCAGCGATGACGAACACACCTCATTCCTCATCATGAAAGACGGAGCTGTCATTGGCGACACCATACGCAACACCACGAGCATAAGAATGGCTTCGAACACGACGACGGAGTTTCAATTGGTGACTCTGGACAATGGCATACCCATTGACACCATCAAGCCTATTTCTTTCAACAAGACAGGCTTCCATCTGCTGCAACTCGACCGTCCCGCTGCTGGTAGTAATGCAGAAGGCAATTATACATATACTCCAAATGATTGTTCTGTGGGCGATGTAGACGGCGACGGACAATACGAACTCATCGTGAAATGGGACCCAAGCAATTCCAAGGACAACTCTCAAAATGGACATACAGGCAACGTCTACTTGGACTGCTACCATCTCTTCACCGGCGAGAAGCTGTGGCGCATAGACCTGGGCGTGAACATCCGCGCCGGGGCACACTACACCCAGTTTCTCGTCTACGACTTCGACAAGGACGGCAAGTCAGAATTGATTTGCAAGACTGCTCCAGGTTCGAAGGACGCTGCAGGAGAATATGTCAACCAAGTGGCAGACCTTGCCACAATCCGCAATGCCAGCAATACAAAGGATTGGCGCAACTCAAACGGGCGCATCGATGGCGGACAGGAATATCTGACCGTCTTCGAGGGGCTTACAGGAAAGGCCGTTCACACCATAGCTTATTACCCGAATCGCAATGCAAAGGCTGAATTGAGCGAGGCATCAGGCTCTTTCAATTGGGACGACCGCAGTGGCAAAAACGACTACTCCAACTATGGCAACCGTGGTGAGCGCTACCTGGCATGTGTCGCATATCTTGGCGGCAAGGAAGAGCGACCTTCTGCTGTGATGTGCCGGGGATACTACACTTATGCCTATTTGTGGGCAGTGGACTTTGATGGCGAAAAATTAAAAACACGCTGGCTACATAGTTCCGACAAGAAGACAACCTATAAACTAATGGATGCCAATGGTTCTACAAAAACATACACACAGCCGGCATGTTCTTCGGGAATGGGTCGCAACACCATGTATGCCAACGGCAACCACAACCTGTCAGTGGGCGATGTGGACAACGACGGTTGCGACGAGATAATATGGGGCTCGGCAGCA
>CAMJLI010000230.1 GCA_946406585.1 uncultured Prevotellaceae bacterium
GCCTTCGACGCCCCACACGAACCATACATCATCGACAACACCGTATGGTATGACGACGAGACATGGGACATGAACACCAAGAGATATGCCGCCCTCATCACCCACATGGATGCCGCCATCGGTCGTCTACTAACCACGCTCGACCGTCTGAAGCTACGTGAGAACACCATTGTGATTTTCGCATCCGACAATGGAGCCGCCGTGCAAGCCCCCCTGAAGCTGTTCAACTGCAATGCCGGTTTCAAAGGGCGCAAGGGACAACTCTACGAAGGAGGCATACGAGTGCCACTAATAGTAAACCAGCCGGGGAAAGTGCCTGTCCAGACGCTCGACAACATCATCTACTTCCCCGACATCATGCCTACTTTCGCAGCCTTGACAGGCGCCACCCCTTACCTGCCCCAACAGACCGATGGCATGAACATCCTTCCACTGTTTTATGGAAAGGAAGTTGACACCGACAACCGCATGCTCTACTGGGAATTCCCCGGAGTGCAACGAGCAGCACGCCAAGGAGACTGGAAATGCGTGACCGTGAAACGCGGCGCACCCCTCGAGCTCTACAATTTGAAAGATGACGTGACCGAGAGCCACAACCTTGCCGGCGAGCATCCCGAGATGGTGGAGGAGTTCGACCGCAAGATGAAATCAATGCGCACTCCCTCCCCCAATTGGCCCTTGCCTGGAGAATAGCCCTTGCCTGATGGCATCCATCACATTGGCAGGAGCCCTGTCCGCCCTCCATTCTTCCGCCATGAAATCCATGTAAGGAGCAACATAACGGAAGAATTGCAGATACCCACTACATAGATAATTCAGTCCCGCCGCCCCATCAACAGTATGGCAGAGGCGGTTTTTCGGACATTCCCCATGACAAGCAAACCCAAATGCGCACCTCCTGCATTGGGCGGGAAGAGAACTTTTCATTTTCCTGAACTCATATTGCCTCTCCCCATACACCAAAGCCACCAACGATTCATCATTTATGTTTCCAAGACGATAATCAGGAAAGACAAAATGGTCGCACGAATACACATCCCCATTATGCTCTATCGCCAAGGCATTGCCACAGGACCTCGCCATAGAACACACCCCGGGTTCCACACCGAGCCAGTTGGCCAAAGTGGCATCAAAAATCTGGACAAAATATTCACCGACGTCACTGGTAACCCATTCGTCAAACACAGAACACAAGAAATTGCCCCATTGTTGGGGTGACACCGTTTCGGGAGTCATTTCCAACATGTCGTCCATGGCAAGATCCACCAAAGGAGAAGCATTCCCCACCCTCTCCACAATGGGAGTGAACTGGATGTAACGACAGCCAATGTCGCGAAAGAAGTGATAGAACTCCTTTGGATGCAGAGCATTCAAGCTGTTGACCACCGCCATTGCATTCCATTCCACTCCATGACGATTGAGCATGTCCATGCCCCTCATGACATCAGCAAACGAGCCACGCCCCCTCCTATCCTTTCTGAAAGCATCATGCAGCACCTGAGGCCCGTCTACCGACACCCCCACAAGCCAATTATTATCCTTTAGGAACTTGCACCAGTCGTCAGTGAGAAGCGTGCCATTGGTCTGCAAGCAGTTGTCGATGACATGTCCACGAGCATGTCTTTGCTGAAGAACAAGCACCTTTTTATAAAAATCGAGAGGCAGGAGCATCGGCTCTCCCCCATGCCACACGAACAAGACCTCCCTTTGTGTCTGAGCCGCAATATATTGGCTTATGAATCGCTCCAGCAATCCCTCGTCCATCACCATTTTCGTGGATTGGGGATAGAGACGTTTCTTTTCCAAATAATAGCAGTAGCGACAAGCCATATTGCATTGAGAGCCGGCCGGCTTGGCCATCACATAAAGCGGATGAGAGAAAGGGGACTTCATGGTGGGTAAAATGATCATTCCATGTCGAGAATCACCCGTTTGTATGCAACAAGATGAAACGGCCCGTCGTCATGCACTTCGCAAACAATGTGGATGGACTTGCCTTTTGCATTTTGAGGGATGGCAATCCCTACAGACGCGGAGTCGGCATGTGGGATGTCTATGGCATGAGAGAATGAGCCTGCCTCTGGCTGATGCCACCAGTGGAATCTTAGATGGTCGCCGTCTGCATCCGAAGACGAAGAGGCATCCAACTTGACATCGCTGCCCGCAGCAACCCTTACATGAAGAGGAGCCACGCCCCGACTGCCGTTTACACAAACCACGGGATTCCTATTGCCTTCCCCCTTTGCCGCCCACTGCATACTTGCGCAGAAATCGTTTAGCTCATCAGGATAAAAACGTCGTTTGTAACCTTCAGTCAAGCTTTTCATTGGCTCCTGCCAACTCGTCCAGGCATAGGTCAGAGAGTCGGCGCAAAGCCCATAGGCGTGACAGCCGCCCCAGCCAGCCTGTGAGGGGTCTTCAGGGTCAGACAAGCCATTTGGCATCACATAAAGGAACGAAGGCGTATCACCCTCCACACCATATTTGTATTTCGGATATATGCCACCCAAGGCACCATGCCCTTGAACCTGCTGTTCATACGACTGCCAGTAATCCACACCCAGTCCGACGTGCATTTGCCATGTTCCTTCGTCCCATATGAACTTCAAGTCATCCTTGAACTGCTGAAGCATCCATCGGTGAGAACTGTAAGCCCTGTTCATGCGCATCTCATATCGCATATCCTGGTCAGTGATGGTATAAATGCGGAACTTGTGCAGGAAAGCCTTCAACTCTTGTTCCGTCCTTGTCTGACTAACACGCCAAATAGCTTGAGCAAGAGTGTTTCCACTTCCCCAAGCAGCCACCCAGATTGGACGATCGTCATCCTCATCTGCCAACCGGATAAGGAAATCGCTGCCCGGCGAGTCGTTGCCCTCCCCTATCACGCCTATTCCTGCCCTTTGGCTTCCCGTCATCGTGCGGCTACGTATGTATTCGTTGCTAGGCCAATAGCCCAATTGCTGTTTACCGTTTTCTTCCGTCAGCGGCAGGAAATCTTTCTGTGACGAGCGCCGGCGCAGGTTGTAGACGTCGGTTGCGTATGCATCCACAACCATTTTCAAATACTGTGCCCACTCTTCTGGATAAGGGTCGCAATTCCAACCAACGGTGGTCATGATGGCCTCAATCTCGAACATGTCTGCATAGCTAAGCAGACGTATTGCCGACTCCATGTCATCAGGCTCCACATTGCAGTCACCAATGTCGGTCAAAACCACAAGACGTGGCTTTAGTTCCGCACCCTCAACATCGACTTTCGCTGATAGGACTGCAAACTCCAATAACAGGACTGCAAGTAAAAACACCCTTCTCATACTCGTTAAAATTATGAATCCCCTTATCTTGTCACCTACTTGTCTCGATGCCGCAAATATAGCATTTTTCATCATACTTGCAAAACAAATATGCATGAAAATGTGCGTTAACGATGGTTGTTGTCTGCAGTATAGCCAATATAACGGATGTACGGGTTGTTGATTATTTGACAACAAATGTCAGAATGGAGCGTTTGCCAATTTTAAAATGACAGCAAAGGCTTTTGTACATCATAAAGGAAAAAAACAACACTCTTGACTTTGTTTTGGAAAAAAATGCATATCTTCGCAGTTGAAAAGGAAAAGTAGAGATAATCCAGTACTAATCCAACTATCACATGGAACATATTCGACTATTACCATATGGTGTCTCTGATTTCAAACAAATCAGGAATGAAGGCATGTACACTATCGACAAGACAAGGTACATACAGAAGATGGAATATACCGACCATTTCCTCTTCCTCATCCGCCCACGCAGGTTCGGAAAGAGTGTCTTTCTGAGCAT
>CAMJLI010000231.1 GCA_946406585.1 uncultured Prevotellaceae bacterium
AGAAGACAGAGACAACAATAGAGAACAGCGACGAGGTGGGTGGAATAATCAAGGGAAACAACTGACAAAAGAAATGCGTTTGAAGATGCAAGAATTACCAAAACCAAACGTTATTATTTGTAGGAACAAAAAAAGAAAAGGAATGAAACATTTAAGTAGCGCATTGAGTTGTGGAACCTTAATTTCCTTGCTCGCCCTTGTAGTTTTCACCCTCGATTCTTGCAACAGCAGTGACCCGGAATGGGCAGACCCCGAGGCACATGAAAAAACCGAGCAACTCAACAAACAATATGGAAAACTCATCATTGGCACATGGTATTATGAACATATTGGTGAAAAACACCATTTCACAGAAGAGCTGACCTTCGATGAAGGAGGAATACTCAAAGGAAATCGCAAGTGGCAGACGCGTTCACTTGTCACCATAGATGGTAAACAGCGCTATACCGACTGGGAGGATTTGGAGGAAATGTGTGGCACATTCACAGGCAAGTGGCGCCTTGCCTACTGGAATGGTACGGGTGCAGAAAAGCACAACAGTCTAATATTGGAAGCAACGTTCGACAATAAAGATAGGCACGTTAGCAATGCTTACCAAAACGACTTGGTGTTTGGATATGCAAATGAGCAAACATTAAGCATTAAGGGAGCATTCTTCAATGATGAGAATGGATGGGCAAATTATCAGCGAAAGAACGCAACCCAGTGACATGGAACAAAAATTCGGCATAAACAGCATTGACATTCTGACACTTCGCGAGTTCTGTGAGCGAGAAGGCAAGGTTGTCTGTTTCCAAAAAGGAGAACGGATGGAGTGTGAAGGCAAGCCATCGCTGTGGTTCGGTTTCGTAACAAAGGGGTGCTTCAAATATGTAACAAAAGGCATCAGCGACAACAAGGAGCATATCACGTGGTTCTCGTTCGAAGGTGAGTTTGTTGGCGATTATCCAAGTTGCCTTAGCGGCAACCCATCGCTTACCACCATTGAAGCCATGATGCCCAGCAACGTGTTCATGGTGAGCGGCAAACAGATGAAGCAATTGTTCAACCAAGACATGACAGCCATGGAACTACGGAGTATCATTGCCGAGCACCTGCTTACACAGGCACGTTCCCGCTATTTGGATTTCCATCGTGCCACACCTCGCGAGCGTTATGAGTTGTTGCTCCGCCGCTGCCCCGGTATCGTGGAACACCTGCCGTTGAATGCCATCGCCTCTTTTCTGAACCTCACCCCACAACAATTATCACGCATCAGAAAGGCTGTTACATTCGAAAACTAACCACAAAAAAGATAGAATACTGAACAAATGTTCAGACTTGCACCCTCGGCATCCCTTTTAGGAACTTCGCCGAGGTTTTTTCGTGTTTTTTCCGTATTATTGCAGCCTGTTTTGCACTTTACGCAACATGAAAACAAGAAAAGCACAAAAAAATGAAAAAAAATAGAGTTTTCCATGCAGTCTTTTGATAAAAGTCGGACTATACATATAGTGTCATTATGTTGGCGATGGAGATAGTGCAATTGATAGAACGATGCAGGCGGGGGGATGCTGAAGCCCTCGGAGAACTGTACAAGGCATACGCCCAGCGTATGAGGGGCGTATGCCGTCGTTACATCAATGACAAGCAGATGGTGGACGATGTGCTTCACGACGCGTTTGTCATAATCTTCACTTCGTTTGACAAATTGCGTGATGCCCGGCGTGCAGAACCATGGATGATGGCCATAGTGAGGAATGTGGCTTCCAAATGCAAGGAACATCTGAAAGCCATGCCAACCATTCCACTCGAAGAAGCATACGATGCAGAACACCTATCAAATGAAGACGATGGTGAGTACCTATCGTCAGATGGTGCGTACCTACCGTCCAAGGAAAAGGATGTAAGGGGAATCCCGTTATCCGAGGTGATAGGTTTGATAGACAAACTGCCGGAAGGCTACGGACAAGTGTTTCGTCTGTCTGTCTTTGAAGGCATGACACACAAGGAAATCGCCGCTTTGCTGGGCATCGAACCACATTCCTCGTCATCACAACTTTCGCGAGCAAAGAAGATGTTGCGTAAGATGATGCAACAATACTGGGCGGTGCTTCTATTGCTGCTTATTCCCTTTACGTTCTATCTTTTCAAGAAGGAGGACGAAGGCGAGGGCCTGTCGTCTGACGGCAAGCATCAACCAACTCCCGCCATAAAGGAAGGGGTACCTATTGCTGCGAAGGCCAAGGTGAAACCAGATGAATTGCCTATAGAACAACAGTCCAAGTTCGTGGCCGGCCATAAATCTACAGCAAAGCATATAGCCATCCCTACTGTAGATTCGCTGCATTCGGCAATCGCACAAGCAGAGGATTCCATAATGCTTGATTCCCTATCGAATAATGTGGTGGCACAAGAGATCATCATCCCTGACACAATAAAGGGCAACGAACAGGCAGACACTACTCAAACCATCCACAAGGTGGAGATGCCACATTACGATATAACAAACATCATTCCCCCAAAAACGGAAACGAAACATTCACCGAAATGGTCTATGCAACTGGCATATACAGGGCAGTTGAATGAGCTGAACAGTTATGACCAGCCTTATATCTACACCCCCAATCCATCGAGAACCCAAGCCGATCCAGATGTAAGTCCTACTATTCCGAGCAGCATCGACAACTGGAGAGACTATGCCGTTTACCTGGCGAACAATTCAAATGCTGCGAGTGAAAACACCCGAAGCGTAATCATGCGAATCGCCATGAGCAATGCGAACATGCCTGGCGAGGACAAGATTCTGCGTACGAGCCATCACAAAATGCCTTTTACGTGGTCGTTGGCTCTGAAATACAGGTTGGACAATCGTTGGGGATTGGAGACAGGACTGAGCTATAGCAAACTGAGTTCCATCTTTGAGATGGGCGCGGACGGCAACAAGATAGAAGAGCGGCAGACGATACACTATCTTGGCGTACCAGTGAAAGGCGTATGCAACATATATGGCGGAAAAACATGGAGCATTTATGGCAGCGCAGGTCTGGTGACAGAGATACCCATCCATGCACCTTTGCAAACCAATTACTATGTAAATGGCCTGTACGAAACAAGTGACAAGACCACCATCAAAGCGCCATGGCAGTTCTCCACCACCTTCGGCCTTGGCTTGCAATACCATCTCACACCCAAAATAGGCATTTTTGCAGAACCAAGTTTGCAATACTTCATACCTACAAATACCGACATGGAGACCTACCGCACCGAGCATCCGTTCACGTTCTCATTGCCATTAGGCATAAGATTTAGTTGGTAGTTTATGCAGTCTTTCCAAATATCAAGGACAATATAAGTATAAGGTGAATAATTCAAAAAAATAAGAAGACTATGAATAAATTAAAAACAATCGCTTGGATGATGGCGACAGCCATTGCCAGCATGACAATGACGGCTTGCAGCAATGACGACTACGAACCAGCAAAGCCTTTCACGACCGACCCTGTAGAACTAAACAAGCTCTACGTTTACGGCATCGACCCATCTTCAACGAAATTGGCAGAAGAAGGATACAAGATACTTTTCACCGAGGATGACATCGAGTGGTTTGATTTGAACACGCGCGAAATCAGATTCAAGGATGACGTAAACAAGGACGAGCCACTTTACAAGCGTCTGCAACCCTTCAACAAAATCGGCATCCAATTGAGTGACCATTTCCTTTTTGAGATCAGCAGTTTTGTAGGCCTGTGGGACAGTCGCATCTTCTATGACCTTGTGCTATGCTACGGCAAGATGGAAGG
>CAMJLI010000232.1 GCA_946406585.1 uncultured Prevotellaceae bacterium
CCAATGCAGAGATGCGTGCTGCCATTGAGGAGCGCTTTGACGTGCCAAGCATGATAGACTACATGATACACAACCTGCTCACAGTCAATGGTGACGGGTTGGTGAGGAACTTCCAGTGGTTCACATACGACGGCAAGAAATGGTTTGTCGCACCTTACGACCTGGATGGTACGTTTGGATATAACACACCATACGGAACTAACATCTATCCCCCAGGTTATTACATGACGCACCTGATAAAAAACAGAAATTTCAATTATTATAATGGCTTGAGATGGGCATACAATTATTTCAGGCAGGAAATGTTCGACCATTATGCTTTCCTGCGCAACAATGGATATCTCAATGCCGACATTGTGGCAAATCTCTTCGACCAATGGTATCATGATTATGGGGAGGCCAACTATCAAGACGAATGGATAAAATGGCCTAACAGCCAATGCCTCAAGGAGACAATAGCCAACGAACCTTGGGAACTTTGCCCCTTTGGCCAGCCAGAATTCTCCTCACTTCCCAACTATTCCGAGACAGCCAACTACAAGGCTGGCGACAAATGCAAAATAGAAGAGAGGATATGGAGGGCGAAATCTGCTGTCACTGGTGTCAGACCCTACAAGCAATTGGGCGCCAAGGATAGCCTCAGCCGCATTGCCAATTACATGCGCATCCATATTGAATCGGTTGACCAATGGATGCACTACACCAAGAACACACAACCCGAATCGTATTCCCTCTATGTTTCCACTGCCGAATGGACAACCCTATGCCTGCCGTTCAGTTTCGACATACCCGACGGGCTGCAATTGTATAGCGTCACAGGAATACGCAGCGATGGGAAGCTGAATATCACCCAGATACTGGAGCCAGAGGCCAACAAGCCTTACCTAGTACATGGAAACCCAGGAAACTACATCCTCTCAGGTGTGTTCGAAGAGACGGGTGCCTCTGAAGACGATTGCCTCAAGAACGAACTCCTCTACGGCGTCCATTCCGGAAGGTATGCACCAAAAGGAACGTACGTGCTGCAGAACCAAAACGGGAAAGTGGCGTTCTTCCTCGTGAAGGAAGACAGCACCGTTCATGTAGGCGACCACAAGGCATGGCTAGCCTATGACAACAGCCTCGGCACATCGCCATCCTGCTTGTCTTTGGATGAAGAAGAGACCAACATCATGGAGTTTTCTGACAACCTACAGGGAAAAATGCAAATCTTCTCCATTGACGGGCAGCCTCTAAGGAAAATGGAAAAGGGTATCAACATCATCAGGCTTGCAAATGGCAAGACGGTGAAGAAAGTTGTCAAGTGACAAAAATAAAAACCACACTATCAAGATTTCAAAAAATGAGCATCAGAATAAAAGAAAAATGCAAATGCCTCCTCAGGGGGATGGTACTTTGCCTTGCTTTTGCTTTCACAACAAACATGAAAGGAGCAAGCCTGAGGGGAGACATCGACAACAATGGGGAAGTCAACGTCAACGACGTTTCCGCAATGGTCGGATATATCCTTGGTATCACACAGGGCGAGCCTCCTATTGGGGCCGACATGGATGGCGATGGAGAGATTGACGTCAACGACGTGTTCGCAATTGTGCAACTCATCCTGGAAGGCGAGCAGGGGCCAATTGGCGACGGTGGGGATGCAAACCCAGGATACCCAGTGCTGGCTCCTCAGAGATGATGACAATGGGGTGGCCTATCGATTGCCACAAGGGAAAGAGTAACTTATTACGTAAAATCCATAATTGTTGTATTTCAAAGTAAATCACCATTTTGCTCATGTTTTTCAGAACACAATTTTTAAAATCAAATATCACGTTACTTTTTTTTAGTATATGTGTATGCTCAACAGCCCAGACAAATTTTGAAGAAAAACTGGCACAACTTGGCATAGACAAGGAAAACGTGACAGACTGGAGCGACAGCACATCCATCACATGGCCAATGCCAAAATGTGCATACGTAAACCTTACCGGCATGAACAATATGCCGACAAGCAAGACAGCAAACTACCATGCATGGGTGGAGGTGTATGATGGCCACGGAAACTATTTCAAGAAGCGTGCGGTCGCCAATTTGCAGGGACGTGGTTCTGCCAAATTTGCAAAAAAGAACTTCAAACTTGACTTCTGCGAGGATGAATGGCAATGCGATGCCACACCAGACATGACTTTCGGCGATTGGGTCACCCAAGACGGGTTTCATTTCAAGGCTTTTTATCTCGATTTGTATCGAGGAATAGGTATCATGGGCTATCGACTTTACGACCTTCTCACCCAAGGGCGAGGAGAGCATGGCCGCATATGGGAGCGCGCAAATTTAAGCAAGCCTGACGAGCGGGCCCTCTGCCACCCGGATGCCTTTCCATGCGCTGTTTACCTCAACGGAGAATTTTATGGATTGTTCTGTTGGCAACTCAGTAAGAACCGAAAGAACATGAACATGAAGAAGAACACCCCAGAGCACATACATATAGAAGGCACCCTTCTTGATGGCACGACATTGTTTCACGATGTCATCAAATGGTCGAAAATCGAAGTAAGGAATCCAAAAAACCTGTATTGCATGGATGGAAGCGTATACAGCGACACAAACCTTCATGAACTGATGGACGAGACCTCACCATATTACGATTTGGACACCGACGACTCCAAGACAAAGGAATACAAGAAGAACACGGCCAAGGTGAAGCGCTACGTCCAGCAGTTCAGCCATTATTACACGGTATTGGACTCATTGAAGTCAAGCGGCGCATCCAATGCCAAGATGCGGGAGGCCATAGAAGAGCGATTTGATGTGCCAAGCATGATAGACTACATGATACACAACCTGCTCACTGGCAACGGAGATGCTTTGGTTAGGAATTTCCAATGGTTTACTTACGACGGGAAGAAGTGGTTTGTAGCACCATACGACTTGGACAACACTTTTGGATATAGCATAATTGGAGAAAATCTCTATGAGCCGGGATACTACCAGATCCATCTGATGAGCCATAGGAATTTCCTCTACTACAATGGTCTGCGGTGGGCATACTTATATTTCAAGCAGGAGATGCGCGACCATTATGCATTCCTGCGCGACAATGGATATCTCAATGGCAACATCGTGGCAAGCCTTTTCGACCAATGGTATCACGATTTTGGAGAGAGCAACTATCAGGACGAATGGATAAAATGGCCTGACAGCCAATGTCTTAAAGAAACCATCGTCAACGAGCCATGGGAACTTTGTCCTTTCACACAGCCGGAATATTCAAATCTACCCAATTATTCTGAAACTGTAAGTTACAAAGCAGGCGACAAGTGCAAGGCAAAAGAGAGGATTTGGAGGGCGAAATCTGCAGTCAAGGGCGTCATTCCATACCAACAGGTGGGCGCAAAGGACAGCCTCAGCCGCATTGCATACTACATGCCCATACAAATCAAGGCAGTTGACGAGTGGATGAATTATAAAAAGACATCACAGCCGGAATCCTATTCGTTATACGTGTCCACGGCTGGATGGACGACCCTATGCCTGCCATTCAGTTTCGACATACCCGACGGGCTGCAATTGTATAGCGTCACAGGAATACGCAGCGATGGGAAGCTGAATATCACCCAGATACTGGAGCCAGAGGCCAACAAGCCTTACCTAGTACATGGAAACCCAGGAAACTACATCCTCTCAGGTGTGTTCGAAGAGACGGGTGCCTCTGAAGACGATTGCCTCAAGAACGAACTCCTCTACGGCGTCCATTCCGGAAGGTATGCACCAAAAGGAACGTACGTGCTGCAGA
>CAMJLI010000233.1 GCA_946406585.1 uncultured Prevotellaceae bacterium
GCTTGATACTTGACATCCCCGTAAAAGTGGGCAATTCGGTCATATTGAGCAACACATTCAATGATGGTACGACAATAGCAACCGTTGCCAACATGAACGACTTGATATTCCGTGGAAACATCGATGAGACAGAAGTGGGCCAACTGGTCACAGGAATGCCAATGAACATTACAATAGGTGCTTTGCAAGACTTGAAATTCGGTGCAAGCCTGGAGTACATCTCCCCCAAGGCTGTGGAAAGCAATGGAGCCAACCAATTTGAGATCAAGGCTGCTGTCCATGTGCCGGGAGGCAACCGCATACGTTCAGGATACAGTGCCAACGCCGAGATAGAAATATCTAGTGCACAGCACGTGATCACATTGCCGGAAAGTGCCATTGCCTTTGAAGACAACAACACATATGTGTATCTGGTGAAGAAAGAGGGAGAAATGAAGACCTATGAACGGCGTGCTGTAACCACCGGTCTAAGCGATGGTCTGAAAATAGAAATCAAGAGCGGTCTGACAACCAAGGACATAGTGCGTGGTCCGGAAAAGATAAAAGAAGAAGACTGACATTCTTGAATGAATGCCAGTCTCCACTATTGTTTGCCGTCAATGGTCATGCAAGCTTATGCTTCTCCTAAAATCACAAGGACAACATCCATGACATCCATGACATTGATGGTGCCATCTTGATTGAAATCAGCAGCTTCCTCGTCGAAATTGGCAATCGACATGCCCAAAATATGATTGACGATAGCCATGACGTCATTCACGTCGATGGTGCCATCATGGTTAACATCACCGAGAAGGAACTGTGGTTCTGGTTTCTCATCGTCATCAAGGATGATGACAAGGCTGTCTTCCAGAGATTCTCCATTCTTGCACAAAAATGCCCTGAATGCATATATGCTGTCATTCTCCTCAGCCAACTTCCACAAACTGTCGGATACTACATATGCACTGTCGGCATACATCTTCCTATAAGCACCCTGCCAATAATAATCCTCATCAATAAAAGACTTGAAGCATTCCTCTTCAGTAGGATGGAATGTGGTTTTGCCACCATGGAATGTTATGGTCTTGCCCGCTGTGAGGCTGTCGGTGGCGAAGAGATAAGGCTTGTAGGGCATCATGCTGTCTACATATTGAACAGCCACCTTGCCGTCTGTTATGCTGTCGATATCCATAATCCAGAAAGAGCCTTCAGAATCTTCACCGTCCTTGAACCACGTCACCTCTTCATCATCTACAGTAACCCTCACTGGGGTGAAAGGCAAGCAAATGGTGCTCCAAGTCCGTTTCACGCTATCCGGAGCAGTCCGTTGGTAAGTCACTGAAGTAGAGAACACCATCTCTTCTGGAATATAATAATCATACCCATCCGTCAATGCGAGAGTGGCTCCCACATTGTTGCCTCTAACATAGTTCTTGCCATTTAGTCCCCTTGGCATGGTCTTGTCGAGCATGTAGATGGTATTTGGATTGCTGTTTGGCAAGGCATTAGAAGTGTATGCATTTCTCAGATTGATGGCGACAGCTTCCTCCGGCACAACAAAGTTGTTGGCAGCATACATGGTCTTGATCTTGCCTTCTGCAGTCCAATATATGGCACCCCTGACAAAATCCATATAACCAGTGGAATATTCATCATTTTCATATGAATTTCTCTTATGGCATGCTGTAAGTTGATATTTCGTGCCAAAAGAAGTCACAGGAATATCATAACTTATTATGGTATCCTGGCCTACAGCCAAAGCAGCATTGACATCATACGAACAGAGGAGGTTCCCCATCATGTCAATAAGCGAGAATTTCACCACGTCGTTGAAGTCCTTTTCCGAGTTGTTGGTCAAAGTGAGATTGCAAAGAATGCGGTCACCCACAATCTTCGTGCTGTCGTCGCTAAGATTTAGAATGTCTATCTGTTTGTCGAGCAACACATCATCCTCTTCGCTCACATTGCAATAGAAGTATTGAGTATCGTACTCATCCACAGAAAGATAGAATGTATCACGCTCGATGTCGAAGTCTACATCGTCTGCTATATAGATATCGAGAGTTCTTCTCGTGTTCGGGTCGAATGATATGTTGTCGTAAGAGACTTGAGAAGTTGTATTGGCTGATGAGTTGAGTTTTCTAACATACACAGGTCCAAAGAAAGCTTGGTCGTAATTATAGAAATCCACAATGAGGAAGTCGCCAACTTTCTTGACATTATTAACAACAAAATCAGCTTTAGGCACAGGAATGATTGAAAGATTCAGTTCGTCGATATAGACATCCAGATAGTTCTGGTCGGTTCCAGCCATAAGTTTCCATGTAGAAGAACCTTCAGGCTTGTACATGGCTTTTATCATATAATGCCCTTCGTTGATATTGCCTCCAAAAGAGATTTTGTTCACCTCGTATGCCTTGGAACTTCCAGCCGCAAGCGTATTTGCCGTAGTCTGAGCAACAATGGTAACCAGTTTTCCTTCTTCAGAGAACAGTCCCATGCCAGTGACAAGATTCTGTGTTTTCTGCGTATTGTTCATAAACGACAAGCTAATATTCGGAACGGTAAAGTTTGTAGTGGTCTTCGACCTTGTATATTCCCGTCCATTTTTCAAGCTTGGCCTTGAGAACACCCTGAATGTTTCTGCTGGAGCCACATAGTCGTCAACACCACTTTTTTTCAAGCCAACAAGAGCAGTTTGGCGAAGACTCAAGTGGTAGTTTTTTATATTGTCGTTGAGCCCCTCATCTGTTGCGTATGCCACAGAAATCCTATAATAGCCATTGCCAATGCCATCCCATCCCCAATTGATATGGAACAAGCCATTGCCATCGTAACCATCACAAATGAAAGTATGGCCGAGTGGCACGTTGGTATATGCCGTATAGATAACAGGCTGACCTTGCTTGAGTTCGTTCACCAGCAAGCTGTCCCATCCATGTTCGTCGTATGATTCCCTATACACATAATGCATGGTTGATGGGTAACCAAAATACTTTGGCAGACGTTCTGGAATCAAATAAGAGAAAGCCCCAGAACCATTGGGTGCATAGTTCATGTCCGTAGCCTGACCACAATAAAGCATGAGTTTCCCCACCTCGTCAATGCTTGCTTGTGATGCAATGCTGTCGAGAGCGTCTGGCATCAAATCCCAGTTGAACTTTGTGGTGGGCAAAGCAGGCATTTTGATACGGTAGGTGGGAGTGGTGTATGAAGGAATGACAGCAGGGGTGGATTCTACAGGAAACTGATGATACCTCATCACTTGTGCCATGGCCACCGCCGTGCAACCTGCAGGACATACTTGGCCTTTGTAAGAAGGACATTTGCTGTTGTAAGGAGTGCGTTGTCCCCAAGTTGTAGTTATAAGAGGTTCCACAACATCTGTGGGATGGATGCTGGTTGTTGCAGATTTGGCCTTATGCCGAGCATCCAAGCCTTGCTTGCACAACTCAATCCACGCTTTCATGTTCTCTGGCATTTCATCGTATACGAACTCCCCAGAGTCAGTATATGCCAGCACTCCATCGACATCGTCGTCACCAGGAAGAATGACGAAACCATCTTTCTTGCCCAAATTGAACACGTATAGAGGCGCACTCCCATCTTTCATTTCCGGAGTGTATGCCAATTTTATTCTTTTCTGGGCGGCAGGCTTGTTTGCAACAAAAGATTTGGCTTTAACAAGAGCCTGATTAGGTGTAATGGGATTGGCCATGGAGCAGAGTGTAAAAACAACCGAAATGGCCAAAGAAACAATCTTTCTCATTTTCAAACTAATAATCGGGCGCAAAG
>CAMJLI010000234.1 GCA_946406585.1 uncultured Prevotellaceae bacterium
AAGTAACAGTTCTGCGAATCTTCTTTTTGAACTGCCAAAGGCGACTTCCTTTGCTATTCGCTGCCTAATCATAAAAAAGACAGATAAAATTTTGTGGATTGTGACAAAAAAGCTACCTTAGCAATGACAAAACACCAGCCAAGGACTTCTTTAGTGACAATTGCCATTTTTGCAAATAAATCATCAACATCCAACACATGCAACACCATTCACACACACACCGGCTATTACAAGTGACATTCATCATGTTCATGCTGTGCCTTCCCCTCCAAGGTCAGACGCGACACGCCTTGGTGATAGGTCTTGGCGAACAGCAAGACAAGACATGGCAGAAGATAAATGGCGACCGCGATGTGTCGTTGGTGGTGAAACGTCTTCGCGAGACCCATTACAGCGACATCACCACACTCATCAACCGCGCTGCCACCAAGGCTGCCATCGTGCAAGCCTTAAAAAAACTGGCATCACGATGCAAGACAGGCGACATCGTCTACATCCACTTTTCCGGACACGGCCAGCAGATGACCGACATCAACGGCGACGAAGACTATGGGTGGGACCAGGCATGGATTCCCTATGACGCCTATTTCCACCCCTGTTCAAAAGACCGTGGCGAGAAACACCTCTGCGATGACGAGACAGCAATTCTCCTGACAGCCATCCGCAAAAAAGTGGGAGCCAGCGGCACCATCCTTGTGGTGGTGGACTCCTGCTACAGCGGCGACTCCACACGCAACAACCAAAGCACCGACGGTGACACCCTCTGCACACGCGGCGTTCTCGACAAATTCGTCATCCCGTCTGCAAAAGCCAATGCCAAGAGCAGCAAGACACCAGAACAATGGCTCACGCTGACAGCATGTAAAAGATATGAATCAAACACCGAATTGCCCAATGGGTATGGACGTCTGACCTACGCCCTCTACACCCTATGGGAAAAACTGCTGAAGATGGACAACAAACAGGCGGAGGAAGCCATCATGAACTACATGCTCAATCCGAAAATAGCCACTCGCCTGCCACAAACCCCAACACTCACCGGCGACAAGACCAACCAACACATCAAAAAAGCATTAGGCAAGTAAAAAACATGAAAAAAACACTCATCCTACTTGTCACCATTTTCATCATGGTACAAGGTATCTCAGCACAGGACAATCGTATTGAAAAAGGCCTGCAACTCTTCACGGAAGCCATGAAGACAGGTGTCAATACCGATTGGGAAAAAATGGAACGCCTCCTCCATGAGAGCATCGCCTGTCTGAAAGGCAGCGACAAAGAAGAGCTACCTAAAGCCATGATACGGCTGGCAAATATAAAAACCCAAAAAGGCGAACAAGACAGCACCATGTTCTACTTGTCGCAGGCAGCTTCTCTGTCCCGGCAACTTAACATGCCTGATGTGGAATTGACAGTTATCACAACAAAATACCTCTTGGCTCACAAGGCAGAACGATGGCCCGAATGCCAGCGCCTGTCACTCAGTATCGACTCCTTGGCCAACTACTGCACAAAAGCGACAACAAGGGTGAATGCCATAAAGTTCAAGGCTAAAATGGCTATGGATGGCAATCGGATGGTATTGGCTGAGAAACTCCTTTTTCAGGCTCTGAAGCTGACTGACGACATAGAAGACAGGGCAATAGCTGAAATAACACAATTTGGAATCTACAATGACCTATACACGGTTGAATATGATCTGAAAAGATATGAGAAAGCATTGGACTATTGCAAGATCGGGAATAATATCCTAAGAAAATACCTCAACCCCAATGCTGATAGAAAAGTCTATTACTATCTCAGTCAAGTGCAAATCTACAAGGGCATGGGTCAAAAAGAAAACTGTCTGCAATATGTTGACTCCGTGATGTCGCTCATTCCAAACATCAAGAACGATGATGTACGCCAAACTGCCTTGCTAGGATCTGTTCTGGCATTTGAAAGATTTGAGGAACACGAGCGTATCATCTCTCTCCTGCAGCAGACGGACCCCAACACTGGCGAAACCCAATTCCCCGCCAACCTCAGTTTTGACAACTTGATCAAAAGTTTTAAGAGCCTCCTCCAACTTGGAAGGAAAGAAGAAGCAAAAAAGCTTTTAGCTCGCCTGAAAGAGCAAATAGACACCATTCACGCCCAATCATCAAACCAAAATGCCACCCGGCTCTACTTTACGGCAGTTTGTGAATTGCAGATGGGAGATACTGAGGTAGCTTGCCAACATGCCAGCCAAGCTTTTGAGATGTTCATCTCGAACATCAAAAAACAGCTGCGTATGCTCTCCTCTGACAGACGAAAAGCATATTACAAAGACCTGTCAAGATACCTGTTCGATTCAACAACGTTCGCCTTTGAGGCAGGTCACACCAACGACGAGTTCTCAAAAACTGCATACGAGGCACTCTTGATGTCCAAAGGCATGTTGCTTGCTTCTGAGAAATCGGTGGCAGAGGTTATTGGTGATGAAGGAACGGCAGCCGACAAACAACTATATGAAAAACTCGTAAGCACCAATGCCAAGCTCAATGCACTGCTGGCGAGCAAGTCGCCAGACATGCAGGAAGTGGACTCCATATATAAAGAGGTCACAAAGGCTGACAACCTGCTGGCCGCCCAATGTTCTGCATACGGCTCAATCGACGACTTCACCAATACGACTTTCGACGACGTGAAGAAGGCTCTCGGACCTAACGACGTTCTCATCGACCTGACATACAACAAGATGAAAACCGGAAGCCACCATTATTCAGCCTACATCATCACTCATGACAGCCAGTACCCGCTCCTGCTGCCAATCTGCACCAACGAGGCCATCGACTCCGTTGAGGCAGAAGCCAACCACATCCCCAATCTCCTGTACCAGGGACAACATGCCGAGAAATTGTCGCGCACGACAATGGGGGCGTTGCTACCCTACCTGAGCGAGCAGGGCACCATCTACTTTGTTCCCTCCGGAGCCTACCACCAGTTGTCAATAGAAGCACTTCCCGCACCTGACGGCCAGCTGTTGGGCGACCGCTATCGCTTCGTCAGACTTAGTTCGGCACGCGAGTTGTGCAAACCAGCCACAACACCCAGCGGCACTCTCTCCGCTGTCCTTTATGGAGGCATGAACTATGACATGGGTGCCGAGGAAATGGCCATGGAGAGTGCCCGCCACAACCTTTCCACCATGCTGGCTACACGCAACGGCGACCTCGACCACAGCTCTTTCTCTCCCCTGCCTTTCACCCGCGAAGAGGTTCACGCCATTGCCCAAACCCTTGACGGCAAGGTCTCTGTAGTGGTTTATGAGGGCAATGAAGGGTCGGAGGAGTCATTCCTTGCTCTCAGCAAGCACTCGCCCTCCATCATCCATTTGGCCACCCATGGTTTCTTCTACACCCCAGACGACGCTCAGTCGGTGGCTGCTCTCTCTGGATACGAAGAGGCCATGGACCTCACCGGCCTTGTCATGTCGGGCGGCAATGCCGGTGTCACAGGCCAAGAACTTCCTGTCGGCACCTTATGCGGCCTGCTCACTGCCACCGACATCGCCAACCTCGACCTTCGCGGCACACGCCTCACCTGCCTCTCCGCCTGCCACACCGGCAAGGGGGAATCCACCCCCGAAGGCATATACGGTCTGCAACGTGCCTTGAAAAAAGCTGGAGTGCAGAGCATCCTGATGTGTCTTTGGGAGGCAAGCGACCAAAGCACTGCGCTCTTCATGAAGGAGTTCTACAATGCTTATGCCTCAAATGGATGGAACACTGGCGAGGCTTTCAGACATGC
>CAMJLI010000235.1 GCA_946406585.1 uncultured Prevotellaceae bacterium
TGCTTGTTGCCCGAGGACGGCTGACCCATGTCAGGACAGCAAAGCACAATGCGCCGCTAAACAATCCCGCTATGGCATCGATGGCATAGTGGGCACGAATGTAAACCGTGGATAAGAAGAGCAGCACGGCAAAGGGGAGCAACACCCAGAAAAGACGCTTTAGGCGATATTGCAACAAGACAAGCATGACAACTACAGTCAGTCCGACATGGCTGCTTGGGAATGCTGCCACGGGGCGTTCGCCGGCATCATGAGCCATGTCCACCCAACTATAGAACAATCCATCACTGTAGCCCGGACACGCCATCCGCACCTGATTGTGATTGAAATAGTCGTGAAGGTTGGGGAAAAAGCCCTTTGCAATCTCGTCAAGACCCACGGCTTGGAAGTAATACTGCGGTCCGGTGACAGGCAGAGCCACAAAGATGATGTAATGTATGTAGAATGAAGCGAGTGTGACAAATACCACGCGCTCGAAAGATTCATTGCGGAAGAGCAAAATGGTTACTAAAACCGTAGCAATGAGAGGATAGTAGCAAGTGTATCCCAAGCACATCAGTTCGCTGACCACGGCATTGTCCATCACTTGTGGGAACAGCAGTGCCGGCTGACACCCGAAGATGGCTTGCTCCCATGTGGCAAAGACGTGGTCGAGGTTTGGAAATACACGGTTTAGCTCGAAAATGTCGGGATACCACCAGCTGAGGAAGGCGGCCTGCACTACGGCACGCAGCATGAGAGTCAGTCCGCAAGGCACCATCCTGTATACTCCCCACATGGCAATGGTGATGGCTGCAATATGTATTCGCCCGGAAATCATCGATTGGGAATTGGGCAGATAGGAATACATGACAAGCACATAGGCCAATGTCAGCACGAGATAGGTCAAGGTGGCCCATTCGTATGCCAAAAGCCCTTTCCTGGGACTCTTCTCCAAGGTGAAAAACATGTTGAGGTATTTCTTCATCTTTAATAGCAAAGTGTGACAAGCTGTGGCGAGTCACAGGTGAGTCAGAGCCAATGATGCTCCTTGTACCACTTCACCGACAGCCTCACACCCTCAGCCAGCTTCACCGTGGGGTGGAAGCCCAATTCCTCGATGGCAGGGTGGATGTCACAACGCCAGTTGCGCTGGCTCATGATGTGGTATTTGTCGTTGTTGAGGGCTGTCACCTTTCCCGTGATGCGCCCAATATGCTCGCCGCAGAAAGAGACTGCCCGAAGCACGCAGATGGGTGCCTTGATGCGCAAGAGCCAAGGGTTGCCCAGTTCCTTTTGGAGAAAGTCACTGAAAGCCCTCGACTGGTACACCTCGCCGTCGCTGAGGAAATATTTTCCACCCGTCTTGCCGTGGTCGAGGGCGAGGAATACCGCCTGCACCACGTCGCTGACATATACGAAGGTGATGTCCTGGCGTTTGTAGCCTACGGAGAAGTCCACATGGCTCTTGATGCTCTTGGCCATCATGAAGTAGTCGCGTTCTCTTGGCCCGTAGACTCCCGTGGGTCGCAGCACCACGTATGGCAAGTCTTTTCCACTGGCAGCCACGCTGTCGAGATATTGTTCCGCAGCCAGTTTGCTCTTTCCATAGGCCGTGTTGGGCATGGGTGTGTCGGTGTTGAGGATTTCCTTGTAGGGTTGCTCTTCACGTATGGGGCCGAAGATGCTCAACGAGCTGATGAACACAAGGCGGCGCAGAGGTTGGCTGGTGGCGAGCAAGGCATCTACGAGATTCTTGGTGCCGAGAGTGTTTACATTGTGGAAGTCGTCAATATTGAGGCTTTTCGTCACTCCGGCGGCATGCACCACATAGTCGAACGCATGGCCCCGTAACTGACTCTCCAGCAAACTTGGGTCGGACAGCGACAACTCGATGAAGTGAATCCTTTCATCAGAGAGAAATGCCCGGGAACTGCTGGAACGCACTGCGGCCCATACCTCCATCCCACGACGTAATGCTTCCTCGACAATGAAACTGCCAATGAACCCGCTGGCGCCAGTAACTAAAATACGTTCCCTCATCTCACTAACAAATGGTTTTCACAATCTTTTTGCGGAATTTGCTTGCAAAGTTAGTAATTATTTCGTTAATTTGCAGAAAACTAAAATGCAAATACTATGGGAAAAGGGAAAAAAGGCGGCAAACGCATGAACAAGAGGCAAGTCACAGACTTGCTTGTGAGTTACTTCCAGTCACAACCCAATGTGGAATTATCGTATAAGCAAATATTCAGGGCACTCCACTTCGACACCCATCCACTGAAGATGCTGGCCATAGAGGTGATGGAAGAGTTGGCGTGGGACGACTTCCTGAGCAAGACTTCCGTCTCGTCGTACAAACTGAACCTAAAAGGTCAGGTGCAAGAAGGCGTGTTCAGACGCAAGGCAAACGGCAAGAACAGCTTCCTGCCTGACGATGGTGGAAAGCCGGTATTTGTGGCAGAGCGCAACTCCATGTTCGCCCTTGACGGCGACAGAGTGAGGGTGTCGTTCAATGCGCGTCGTCCACATCATATCAAGGAGGCCATGGTGACCGAGATTCTCAAAAGGGCTCACGACACCTTCGTGGGACAGTTGAACGTGGAGCGTGACTATGCCTTCCTCGTCACAGACAACAACATGATGCTCGACATAATGGTGCCCAAGAAAAAGCTAAAGGGTGGCAAGACGGGTGACAAAGCCGTGGTGAAAATAATACAATGGCCAAGCAAGGAGTCGAAGAACATCGTGGGAGAAGTTGTTGACGTGCTTGGAAAGAAAGGCGACAACAACGTGGAGATGCATGCCATTTTGGCGCAATACGGACTTCCATACAAATATCCGAAGAGCGTGGAGGAGGCAGCGGAGAAAATACCAGCTGAAATCACCGAGGCTGACTTGGAAGGGCGAGAGGACTTCAGGGATGTCTGCACCTTCACCATCGACCCGAAGGATGCCAAGGACTACGATGATGCTCTCTCGATAAGGAGCATCGGCAAGGGACTTTGGGAAGTGGGTGTACACATAGCCGACGTGTCGCATTATGTGAAGGAAGGCTCCATCATCGACAAGGAAGCGCTGCGACGTGCAACAAGCGTGTATCTCGTAGACCGCACCATTCCCATGTTGCCGGAAAGACTGTGCAACTATATCTGTTCGTTGCGCCCCGATGAGGACAAACTATGTTATAGTGTCGTGTTCGACATGGACGAGAAGGCCAATGTGAAAAAATGGAGGTTGGTACATACCGTAATAAGGAGCAACAGGCGGTTCGCATACGAGGAAGTTCAGGAGATACTTGAGAACAATGGCGTGAAGGATGGCACGGGACAGCCGGCACCACCAGCTCCCAAGGGAGGGTACAAGGGTGAGTTGGCCACCGAGCTGATAATGTTGGACAAGTTGGCCAAACAGCTGCGCGAGGAACGCTTCAAGAACGGGGCGGTGAAATTCGAGCGCGAAGAATTGCATTTCGACATCGATGAAACAGGAAAACCCATCAAGTGCTATTTCAAGGTGTCGAAGGATGCCAACAAGCTCATAGAGGAGTTCATGCTCCTTGCCAACCGCACGGTGGCAGAAAGCATCGGCAAGGTGAAGAAAGGAGTTAAGGCAAAAACACTGCCTTACAGAATACATGATTCACCAGACCCCACAAAACTCGAGAACTTGAGAGAGATAATCTCCCGATTCGGATACAAACTGAAAACGGCCGGCACCAGGGGGGCTATCTCAAGAAGCCTCAACCAACTGATGACCGATTGTGAAGGCAGGCGCGAGCAGAACCTTAT
>CAMJLI010000236.1 GCA_946406585.1 uncultured Prevotellaceae bacterium
TCAAGGACACACAGCTGCACCTAATCATCATGCAAGTGAGGGGCTGTGAGACCATACGGATGGAGGAAATGAATAATTAGCGACAACCAACAGCACCTACGTGACTGAAGGTCATTAAAAAGAGAGTACAAAACAGAACACATATCATAAGACAGACAAAAATGAGAATACGCATCATACTAACAAGCGCGCTGCTTTTGTTCGCCCTTATTGCAAAAGCACAAGCCCCTGAAATCAACCCAACTGCGACCTACACGAACTACAAGGGGGAAGTGGAAACTAATGAGAATGCCTCTGGACAGGCACCACTGAAAGGACTGTTTGAAGCCAACCCCACGAACACAGAGGGGTGGAACTCTTATTATGAGTGGCGATTCACCAAAGATGGAGATGCCCAAAAAGAGCCATACCTCATCCGCTATGAGCAAGACACGGAGTACACCTTCACCGAATCAGGCACACACGAAATAGTGCTCTATGCCATATTCAACCAAGGCAACGACACAGTAGCTTACACCCAGGAGTTTTGGAATGAAAGAGAGCCTTTGCGAGTGACCATCAGCGAAAGCAAGCTCATAATGCCCAATGCTTTTTCACCGAATCATGACCAGAAAAATGACATTTACAAACCAAAAGAATATAGCAGCCTGGTGGAATTTCGTGCCATAATCTTCAACCGCTGGGGACAAAAGATATTTGAATGGGACAATCCTGAAGAGGGATGGGATGGCACCCACAATGGCAACGATGTGAAGGAAGGGGTGTATTTCGTTGATGTGCAAGCTAAAGGTGCCGACGGCAGGAAATACCATATCAGAAAGGATGTCAACTTGCTTCGCACTTACATCAAAAGCGAATCCTCAACATCTTCTTATTAACAAGGTATGCATGCCCATAAAAGAAAAACACAAAACTTACAACTCATGCCATGCAACGCGAAGATGAGAAAATAAATGTCTGGGGAGCCAGGGTACACAATCTGAAAAACATCGACGTGGAGATTCCACGCAGAAGCCTTACTGTGGTGACCGGCCTTTCGGGGTCGGGCAAGTCGTCGTTGGCTTTTGACACCATCTACGCTGAGGGCCAGCGTCGATACATTGAGACATTTTCGGCCTACGCCCGCAATTTCCTCGGTGGCATGGAACGCCCCGACGTGGACAAAATCACGGGTCTGAGTCCGGTGATAAGCATAGAACAGAAGACCACCAACAAGAACCCCAGGTCTACGGTTGGCACCACCACAGAGATTTATGACTACATGCGATTGCTCTACGCACGCGCAGGAACAGCCTACAGCTATCACACCGGTGAGAAGATGGTGAAATACACCGAGGAGAAAGTTCTTGAAATGATTCTCACCCAATACGACGGACATGCCATCTACATCCTCGCCCCTTTGGTGAGGCAGCGAAAAGGACACTACCGTGAACTTTTCGAGAGCATGAGGCACAAGGGCTACCTCTACATTCGTGTGGATGGAGAGATACAGGAGATTGTGCGCGGAATGAAGGTGGACAGGTACAAGAACCACAACATAGAAGTGGTGATCGACAAACTGAAGGTGAGGGGCAAAGACGACGAACGCTTGCGCCGCAGCGTGTCCACAGCCATGCGACAGGGCGAAGGCATAGTGATGATTCTCGACAAGACAGAAGACACCATCAAGAGCTATTCGAAACGACTGATGTGCCCCACTACAGGAATGTCGTATGCCGACCCTGCACCCAATCGCTTCTCATTCAACTCCCCCGAAGGGGCATGCCCGCACTGCAAGGGACTGGGTTACAACAACATGATAGACCTGAACAAGGTCGTGCCCGACAAGAAACTGTCCATTGCCGAAGGTGCAATAGCACCATTGGGTAAGTACAAGAACCAGATGATATTCTGGCAAATCGACGCCATCCTGCAAAATCATGGCTTCACGGTGAAGACCCCGGTGTGCGACGTTTCCCAGGAAGCGCTCGACGAGATAATGTATGGTTCGCTAACCAACGTGAAGATTCCAAAAGAGTTGGTCCATACCTCAAGCGACTATTTCGTCAGTTTCGACGGAATAATAAAATACCTCCGCCAGGTGATGGACAACGACGACAGCTATAGTGGCCAAAAATGGGCAGACCAGTTCCTGGCTGTATGCAAATGCCCGGAATGCAACGGACAGAGGCTCAACAGGGAGTCGCTATCCTACCGCATCTGGGACAAGAACATCTCCGAGGCTTCGGAAATGGACATAAGCCAGTTGCGCGAATGGCTCGATGAAGCCAGCAAGCACCTGGACAACAACCAGAGCAGGATAGCAAGCGAGATCCTGAAGGAGATACGCACACGTCTCGACTTCCTGCTCGACGTGGGGCTCGACTACCTGTCGCTCAACCGCCCATCGGCATCCCTGTCGGGCGGCGAGAGCCAGCGCATCCGACTTGCCACACAGATAGGGTCGCAGTTGGTCAACGTGCTGTACATCCTCGACGAACCAAGCATCGGACTGCACCAACGCGACAACAACAAACTCATAGGCAGCCTGAAACAGCTGCGCGACATAGGCAACACCGTCATCGTGGTGGAGCATGACAAGGACATGATGCTCGCCTCCGACTATATCGTGGACATCGGACCCAAGGCGGGCAGGAAAGGCGGAGAAGTGGTCTTTCAAGGCACTATAGACAAAATGCTGGAGCAGAGCACCATCACGAGCGAATACCTCAATGGCAAACGCCACATACCCATACCTGCAGAAAGACGCAAGGGCAACGGCAAGACTCTGACCATCAAGGGTGCCACCGGCAACAACTTGAAAGATGTGGATGTCACCTTCCCCCTCGGCACGCTCATTGTGGTGACTGGCGTGAGCGGCTCGGGCAAGTCGACACTTGTCAACGAGACATTGCAACCCATCCTGTCAAAACATTTCTATCGCTCTCTGAAAGCGCCTTTGCCTTACAAGAGTCTGGAAGGCATCAGAAACATAGACAAGGTGGTGAACGTGGACCAGTCGCCTATCGGGCGCACGCCTCGCTCAAACCCCGCTACATACACGGGCGTGTTCAGCGACATTCGTTCTCTCTTCGTCAACCTACCCGAGGCGAAAATAAGGGGCTACAAACCCGGGCGCTTCTCATTCAACGTAAAGGGCGGCCGCTGCGAAGCTTGTGGCGGCAACGGCTACAAGACGATAGAAATGAACTTCCTGCCCGACGTGATGGTTCATTGCGAGGTATGCCACGGCAAACGGTACAACCGCGAGACTCTCGAAGTGAGGTACAAGGGAAAATCCATCGCCGACGTCCTTGACATGACCATCAACCAAGCCGTGGAGTTCTTCGAGAACGTGCCAAACATCCTCCACAAGATAAAGACAATACAAGACGTGGGCTTGGGCTACATCAAACTGGGCCAGCCCTCCACCACCCTTTCGGGTGGCGAGAGCCAGCGTGTGAAATTGGCCACCGAACTATCGAAACGCGACACGGGAAAGACGCTATACATCCTCGACGAGCCTACCACCGGCCTGCATTTCGAGGACATACGAATACTCATGGATGTGCTGCAACGACTTGTGGACAGAGGAAACACCGTGGTGGTGATAGAGCACAATCTCGATGTCATCAAACTGGCCGACCACATCATCGACATGGGTCCTGATGGAGGTCGCAATGGCGGTCTCGTGGTGACCACCGGCACGCCGGAAGAAGTGGCTGCAAGCGGCAAAGGCTATACCTCCCAATTCCTGAAAAAGGAACTGGAGGAAAGCAAA
>CAMJLI010000237.1 GCA_946406585.1 uncultured Prevotellaceae bacterium
TTCTACACAGTGCCCAAATGGCATTTCAACCTGAATGCCGCTCATGCTTTCGCAGCCCGTTTCTATCTCTACAAGCGCCAATGGGCAAAAGTTATCGAGCATGCCAACTTCGTGCTTGGCACCGACAACAACACTCTGCTCAACATGATGATGGACTATTCCGTATTCGAGAATTGTTCCACCGGCGACGACTACAGTCAGGCTTGGCAGAATCCTGAGCGCAACAACAACCTTATGTTGATGACAACTGGTTCGCTGCTCCAACGTCGTAGTTTTGGATACCGTTATTCCATAGCAGGACCCAAGGCAAGGGAAATATTCCTCATCGGTACAAACCATCCGCTGTGGTCGTCATATTATGTGTGCCCGATTGCTATCGTCAGCGGCATGTGCTTCGGCAGCAGCAGCAACGACTATGGCTATATCAACAGCAAGATTTTTGAACAGTTCGAATACTCTGACAAGATTGCAGGCATCGGATACCCGCATATCATTTTAAGGGCTTTCACTGCCAACGAACTTTTGCTCGAGAGGGCTGAGGCAAAGCTGATGCTCGGGCAGGTGGAAGAGGGCGGCGATGACCTCTGCGCTTATTGGAACAATAGCATAGAGAAGTTCTCCGAAGCTGACCACAAGGCTTATTTCGAGGCCAATTACATCAAGTTGTGTACAAAACCTACCATAGAGTCTTGGTATGCAAACCCCTCGCACAACAACTGCTTCGCCAACTGGGACTTCACACAAAATGTCAGCAGTGATTATGTGGTGCCTGCAAAGTTGGTTCCTTATATGAACTGCCTCAACGAGTTCCGTCGTTTCGAAACAATGTTCGAGGGACTTCGTTTCTTCGACCTCAAGAGATGGGGCGTGGAGTGGGAACATCAAGTAGATGTGACTTCTGATGTGTTGAAACTTGGCGGCAAAGACCCACGCAGGGCAATAGAGGTGCCTTGGGAGGTCATTTCTGCCGGCATGCAGTCATCACGTCCGCCAGTGGAGCCTGCTTCCAAGGCCAACAAGGCACTGAGTTTTGATGCTAATGAATTTAAAATCAAATAAAGGAGGAACAGAATCATGAACAACCAACTGAAAACCTTGCTTTTCGGCGCTGTGGCCATGGTGGCGTGCGCTTTTGTGTCGTGTAGTGATGATGACTTGGGGCCGAGCATTTTCGACACCACAGAATATCCTCTCGACCGGTCCACTTATTCTTTCCCTCTTGATACTTTCGTCAAGGCTAACTACCTTGAAAAATATAATATGAGGTTCATTTACAGGATGGAGGACATTGGCTCCGACATGACCAAGAACCTCACTCCGGCAGACTATGACAAGAGCGTGCAGCTCGCCGTTCTTTGCAAGTATTTGTGGATGGAAGTCTATGAAAAGTATGCCGGGGCAGAATTCCTGAAAGTCAATGCACCGAGAATCATCCATGTCATAGGCTCAAAGAACCTCAACCCAAGCCAGGGTACTGAAATCCTCGGTGTGGCAGAGGGTGGTCTGAAAATCTCTCTCTACAACACCAACAATCTGGATATCAGAAACGTCGACATGATGAATGAGTATTTCTTCAAGACCATGCACCATGAATTCGGCCACATCCTCGACCAGACGCATTTGAGGCCTACACAATTCAACCTCATTTCAAGAAGCCAATATGATGCTTCCACATGGACAGAAACACCCGACTCTGTGGCTGCCGGACGTGGTTTCGTGTCGCCTTATGCTTCCAGTGCCGCTGGAGAAGACTGGGTGGAGGTGCTTGCCAACTATATCACTCGCGACAGCATCAGCTGGGCGACACTTCTGAACTCTGCAAGCTATGAATGGGAAGAGGTGGACATGGAATATTCCGACTATGTGAAGAGAGTACGTGGAGCCAATCTCGATACTGTGGGCTATTACCGTGAGAGTAGTGGTGGACAAGGCAAGGTCTATCGCAAGGTTTGTGCCAGAAATGCCGATGGCTATGTAGCTCTTGACGAGAATGGGCAGGTGCAGTGGCTCAACCGCTCAGGAGTGCATGGAGATGCCATCATTCAGCAGAAATTGGAACTGGTGGAGGGATGGCTTAAAGACAATTGGAAGGTCAGCCTGTATGACTTGCGCAAGGAGGTGCAAACTCGTCAATATGCCACCAACCCCGACGGGACATTCAAGAAAGACCAATACGGAAGGCTTGTAAACAAGCTCACTGAACCCTCGGAGACCAATCCTTCAAAGACCGTCATGGAGGAATTGGTGGAGCAAGTCAATGTCTTCAAATCTTTACAACCAAAATAAGATTACCTGAATTATGAAAAAGATATTTGCACTTTCATTTTTAATGGCTACGGCCTTGGCTTTCAACTCTTGTAAGCCTGCTGAAGAAGACGACATCTTTGACAAGTCGGCTGCGGAGCGTCTCAATGAGGCCAGTGACCTGTATTCAAAAAGGCTCATGGCTTCGCCTAATGGATGGGCGATGCAGCTTTATCCAACGACGGAAAATGAATACCCCTATGGCAGTGGTTACTTGTTGCTGTGTCGCTTCAACAAGGACTTCTCTGTCAATGTGTCGATGAACAATGTATTTTCCAACAACAAATACATCGAGCACACTTCCTTGTGGGAAGTGCTGACTGACAATGGACCTGTGCTGTCGTTCAATTCCCACAATGATTGCATACATGCTTTCAGCGACCCTTACGACATCTTGTTCACAGGTACGTCGGAGATTCCTAACGATGAGTCGGGTGAAGGCGTAGGAGGTGACTATGAGTTCATTATCGTTGACGCACCAGAGGATGCTTCATACATGATGCTCAAGGGCAAGAAGCGTGGGGCTTACGACCTGCTTACTCCTATTGAGCAAGGCATAACCTACGAGGATTATCTGGAAGATGTGCAGGGATTCCAAAACAAGATGTTCTCGCCCAGTTCGCCAACATTCGACGTGCTTCATAAAAATGATGAATTGTTCAAAATCACGGGTGCAGACGACGGCATACCAAACATATTCCCTTATGATGGTGATGAAATCATCGACGAGAGTTTCAATGCCTTCCTCATAACAAAGAGGGGCAGCAACTACTATCTCCGTTTCCGTGACAAAATGCCAATAAACGACGACCTTTCCGTGCAAGAGTTTGTCTATTTGCCAGAAAAGGACATCTTCCAAGCAGTGGAATCTGAAAGTTGCTTTATAGAGGGTGACAACCCTGCACGTTATTTCATGCAGACACTTGAATCTCAGTCTTCGAGGTGGGAATTCGACAAGGAATCGGCCCAATTTGCCGCCATTGTGGCTGCTGTCAACGATAACTTCAATTCGGTATCTACATCCAGTGCCAAATATTCGTATGAGAAGTCTCAACTAAGAATAGACAATGGATGTCCTATCCTGCAAGTCATTTACAGTCTTAAGATTTCCAAGCAGAAAGCGCAAAGCATGTCTGTGAACTATGCCTTCAAAGTGGAGAGAAATGGAGACATTGTGAAATTTGCTTACGACAAGCCCATCGCCGTGGGCACCAGCACTGCTGAAGTGGCTGCTGGCATGCTTGTCACCGTGCCGGCAATACAGCAACTTATCAATTATTTCGGACAGGAATTCAATGTGGGTGCAGCAGAGACACGCTTCTTGCTGAACACCATCATGCTGACCCCCACTGCCAGCCAAGATGCATGGGTGACTCTAAAACAGTAATGGAAAGCTAAAATCATTCACTTAATATTTATAGATTATGAAAAAACTTTTACTTTTTTCTTTCGCT
>CAMJLI010000238.1 GCA_946406585.1 uncultured Prevotellaceae bacterium
TATGAGATAAACAAGCCATGGACATCGAAAACTCTCATTGCCGAATTCAACTTCTACAGCTTCAGAAGCAAGAGCGAGATAGAGAGCGACAAAGAGCGTTTGCTAAGAGAATACAACCCTCTATACATAATGGACTTCGATGTGGAAGACCAAGCAGTGGCCGACTTCAAGAAAGCTGTTGCACAAGACAGCACCGGAATGCTCGGAAAATACAGCAGCCTCATAGAACGAAGGCTTCACTACCTTTATGGCCAAGGCATCATCGACGAATACGACCGGACGCAACTGGCCAACGACAGCACGTGGAGCATCAGAGTGGTGAGGGACAAACTGGCCACGCCTACAGAAATAGTAAACATACCTACCGAGAGCCAGGCTTTCAGACGCATCTTCGCAGATGAAGAACTTGCCGAGCACGAGGAGCAGCTGGAGAAACTGACCGACCTGAACTTGTTCATCAGGTCAAACCTGCGATACGACAGCGTGCACAACGAAACAGAGATAAAGGAATTGGAGGAGTCCGTGCCCACCATCATAGGTGAAGTGCTAAAAAACGAGAAAATCATAGGCACGGGAGAAATGGTGGACAAAGACGCGAAACACAAAATCGACTCGTATGTAGAAGAACTGAAGAAACGCAACCCCGATGACGACGGACTGATCTACCGCACGATAGGACAAGCATTGCTGGTGTTCATCTTCATACTGCTGTTCACATGCTACCTGCGAATCTACAGGAAGCAGTTCTACAGCCATCCGCTAAACATCGTCATGCTCTACATCATGACACTGACATTGCCCGTGATAATGTCGCTGGCTCTCACATACACCACACTGAGCATCTACATCTGGCCCTTTGCCATCGTGCCCATGATCACGCAGGTATTCTTCGACTCGCGCACAGCATTCATCACTCTCACCACCACCGTTCTCATATCTGCCATACCCAACGATTTCCAATACGAGTTCATCACCATAGAGATGGCGGCAGGCATGGCAGCAATATACTCCCTCAGCGACATGGCAAAAAGGTCGCAACTCTTCAGCGCAGCTTTAATGGCAACCCTATGCGCCGTGTTGACATACTTCGCACTGCAACTGATAACAAACAATACAAGAGAACTGACATACAGCGACCAGAACATGTTCGCCTACCTCATCACCAGCGGCATCTTCCTGCTCCTGGCATACCCCATGATGTACGTGATAGAAAAACTCTTCGGATTCACCACAAACATCACATTCTTCGAACTGTCGGACACAAACCAGGAACTGCTGCGAATGCTTAGCGAAAAGGCCCCGGGAACCTTCGCACACTCCACCACGGTGGGAAATCTTGCCGCCGAGGTGGCAAACAGGATTGGAGCAAACCCACTATTGGTGAGAACAGGAGCACTATACCATGACATAGGAAAAATGACCAATGCCGTGTTCTTCGTGGAAAACCAAGCCGGCGTCAACCCTCATGACAAGCTGTCGGAAAAAGGAAGGGAAAAGGAAAGCGCAAGAATCATCATCAATCACGTGATAGAAGGACTAAGACTGGCAGAAAAATATGACCTGCCAGACGTCATCACCGACTTCATACGCACACACCATGGAAAAGGTATGGCAAAATTCTTCTATGTGCAATATAAGAACAAACACCCTGAAGAAGACGTTGACGTGGAACAGTTCACTTACCCAGGCCCCAACCCACAAACTCGCGAACAAGCCATCATCATGATGACAGACACCGTGGAGGCTGCCACCAAGTCACTACCCGTGTACAGCGACGAAACCATTAGCAAGAAAGTGGACGAACTGATAGACAACCAGGTGAAAGCAGGATATTTCGAGGAATGCCCCATCACCTTCCGCGACATAGCCATTGCCAAAATCGTACTCGCCGAAAAACTCAAGAGCATATACCATACCCGAATAACATACCCGAAACTGAACAACGAAGAACAGGAAGCCGAACAAACAGCCCAACAAAAAGAATAAAGCCCTCATCGATTCCACATTCGTTGTTTGCGCACACAAAAGCCTCATTTTCTTGCACAAAAAGTGTTTTTTGTGCAAGAAAATGAGGCAAAATTGTTAACATACATTAAAGCAAAACACGAAAAAATGGAAAATTTGGACAATTTACCTAACTTTGCAAACAAATTTTAACCAACAAAGTTTTAAAATGTGTAAAAACAGATTGTATTTGATGGCCATAGCCATCCTTGTTTCAGGAACAACACTTGCCGGCGGCATATTGACGAACACCAACCAGAGCGTGAATTTCCTTCGCAATCCCGCCCGCGATGCAGCCATAGGTCTCGATGGAGTATATACCAATCCTGCCGGTGTGATCTTCCTCAACGAAGGTTTCCACATCGGTTTCAACTGGCAATATGCCCACCAGACACGTACCATCACGACCACGAACCCCGACTTCGCGCTTGGAATGAGAAACAACGGCAATACAATAAAGGAATTCGAAGGCACTGCCAATGCACCTTTCATACCTTCGCTTCAAGCAGCATACAACAAAGGAAAATGGAGCCTGCAAGCCTGTTTCGCCGTAACTGGTGGTGGTGGAAAATGCGAGTTCTCCAATGGCATCGGCTCTTTCGAGAGTGCCGTGGGAGCCATTGCAAGTTCGCTCAAACCGCTTGGAGCCACAGGATATGACGTGGACGGATACATGCGCGGAAAACAATATTATTTCGGCTTCACCTTGGGAGCTGCCTACAAGCTCACCGACAACCTTTCCGTTTATGGTGGTGCACGATTGCTCTACGGAACAGCTTCCTACAAGGCAAACCTCAACAACATAATCGTGAACACGGCTGCTGGAGCAGTGCCTTTCGGCAGCTTCCTCGACAATGCCAATGCAAGAATTACAGGCGGCATAGAACAATATGCTGCAGGCATCAAACAATTGGAAGCCGGCATAGCACAATGTACAGCAGCCGGTGTGCCCGCCCCAGCCGACCTGACCACCAAACTGGCAGAAGCACAGGCAGCAAAGACCCAATTGGAGGGAACACAACAGAGCTTGCAGACTCTGGAGACCTATCGCGAGGGCGTGAGCCTGATGTCCGACCAGTCGGGTGTAGGCATCGCCCCTATCATCGGCATCGACTACAAGGTGGGAGACTTCAATTTCGCCGCCAAGTATGAGTTCAAGACTCGCATGAGGATGGAGAACAACTCCACTGTAAAGGAAGCTCATGCCATCGACGCCGTGAACAAATACCGCGACGGTAGCAGCGTGCCCGAAGACCAGCCAGCCCTTTTCACCGTTGGCGCCCAATGGTCGATAACCCCCAGCGTGCGTGTGGGTGCCGGCTATCACCTGTTCTTCGACAAGCAAGCCCACTGGTACAACCATGACGAGAAGAAGCTCGACGGCAACACCTGGGAAATCAACGGCGGTGCAGAATGGGACATCACCGACAAGCTTCAAGTCAGTGGTGGTTTGCAGAAGACCAACTATGGACTGTCCGACGAGTATATGAACGACATGTCATTCGTTGTCAGCAGCTACACCTTCGGCCTGGGCATCGGTTACAAGGTGACAGACAAGGTGAAGGTGAACGCGGCATACTTCCAGACCAACTACGACACATACAAGCAAGACGTGACGCCAACAGCCATGAACCACACCACACACAACGACTACACCCGCACCAACAAAGTATTCGGCTTGGGCGTGGAACTCACACTCTAAAGCGGATCGACATCAAAATACACCTGCACAAGGCGATAGCGCGACTC
>CAMJLI010000239.1 GCA_946406585.1 uncultured Prevotellaceae bacterium
GCCCCTCTGGTGGGGCCAGATGGCCGCTATCATGCAGACCTATCTCTTCAACTACGGAGGGCAGATGGCAGGCAAGAACATCGGTCTGGTCGTGTCGAGTGCCAGCAGCGGCATCAGCGGTGTGGTTGCCGACTGCAAGAGTCTTGTTCCTGACGGTAACTACTTCAGCGAGAGTCTTTGGATCAACCACTCCAACCATTCCAATCGGACATCGCTGATTCAGAACTGGCTCAAAGCACAGAACTTCGCAGACAACAACACAGAGTATAAAATGTATGTCACAATCGACGGGCAAACGCAAAAAGCGACACTTGTTGACAATGCTGCCACACGGGCGCTGATAGAAAACCTGCAGAAGGCACCTGCCAACGTGACCCTCAACAGCAGCGGCGGTTTCGAGATATGGGGACCACTTGGTTTCTCTCTGCCAACGGACAACCAACAGATGACGGCCCAGCCTGGTGATGTCATTCTTTACAAAGGCAGCAACATCTGCCTATTCTATGGTTCCAACTCATGGAGCTATACCCGCCTGGGAAAAATCGACGGTCTTTCGGAAAGCGAGCTGCGCACATTCCTGAAAGCCGGCAAAAGCAATATCCACGTCACACTGTCGCTCAGTTCGACAACCATGGGTGACGTGAACAATGACGGAAGTTTGAGCGTGACCGACGCTATGCAGGTGGTGGACCACATCCTTGGCTACACGATGCCGGCATTTCATGCGGAGTATGCCGACATGAACAGCGACGGGATGGTGGACGTGATGGATGTCATGCTCATCGTCAATGTGATCCTTGGAGCACGAGACATCAAATGTTTTTATATCAAGAATGGTTCCCTCGACGGCAAGAAGCTGCTTAACAATGCCCGCAGCCTTGACGGCCTTGAGAAGGGGGCTAATACCATAAACGGGGAGAAAAGAATCGTGGAATGATAAACCTTACTTAAAATAACATAGCAATGAAAAAGAACATCGGACAAAAACTGGCTCTTTATCCCACGCCAGCCACAGTCGTAGGAACTGTTGGAGAAGAGGGCAATGTCAACTGGCTGCTTGTGGCCCATGTAGGTATTGTCAGCCATTCCAAACTGTTGTTGAGCATTCATTCCGCACATCACAGCATAAAGGCTATCGACGCGACGAAACGGCTTTCCATCAACATCATTGACGAGGCATTCGTTGCTGCTGCCGACTATACCGGCACCGTCAGCGGAGCCAAAACTGACAAGTCGGCCATCTTTCCATATCATCTTGGCGAGGCAGGAATGCCAATCATCGAGCAATCCCCACTGGTCATGGAGTGTGAGGTCATTGACACTTATGAGATTGAAGGTTTCAAGAACTACATCTGCTCAGTTCTCAACACTTACATTGAAGAAGACAAGCTCGACGAGAAAGGCAAGCCCGACTATGCGAAACTGAAGCCCGTACTCTTTGAGATGCCAACATACAAGTATCTGCGTACTGGCGACATCATTGGTGACTGCGTGAAAATGGGCAAGGCATATGGTGAGAAACTGTAATAGGATACGAATATGAAGAAGCTATTGATTATGCTCACTGCACTTCTGAGCATCAGCATCAGTGCCTGTTCACAAAAGAAAACAGATACAAACATGAAACAGAAAGTATTGGTTGCCTATTTCTCGGCATCTGGAGTGACCAAGGCGGCCGCACAGCAACTGGCAGAAGTCGCAGGTGCTGATTTGCATGAGATCAGACCAGAGGTACCCTATACGGATGCCGACCTCGACTGGCAGGACAAGCAAAGTCGCTCATCCATAGAGATGAAAGACAAGAACTCTCGTCCGGCCATTACAGGCAAGCTTCAGAACATGCAAGACTATGACGTGATATATGTCGGTTTCCCCATCTGGTGGTATACCTGCCCGACCATCATCAACACGTTTATGGAGGCATACGATTTCAACGGCAAGACGGTAATCCCATTTGCCACATCCGGCGGAAGCAGCATCAAGAAAGCCTGCAAAGACCTGGAAGACACTTATCCAAATGTCAACTGGAAGGAAGGCAAGTTGCTGAACCATGCTTCGAAGGATGACATGAAAAAGTGGATTGAAAGCAATCTATAAAACGATAGTTGGCTGCCATGCTTCACGCAGCCGATGAACAACATGAAAACAAATGCATCCGTATCTTCTGACATAGAAGGCACGGATGCATTTGTTTTGTCAAGGAGGAAGGAACTTACGCCTATTCACCTACACATTCCCTTCGGCCATTGACGCATCCCTATTCCTCTGGGCGGTAATTCGGGCGCAAGGACACATCATCGGCAGTGGGAAAGTCTTTCGGGACAGATTGTGTGACCTTTCCCGTGGCACACCATTCGGCTCCCCGAAGGAGGAGAGTCTGGAACCCCGCACACTGCATGGCAGGATTATCGTCCAGGCTGTTTCCGCAATGGCCAAGCATGATATCCTAAAAGTGGTCAGAACCTAATGATAGTTACTGCTTTAGAAATATCAACTGAATTAATAATCGGGGACAGGTATTTAATTCCCCTCGTTTTTTGATAGATTGCAAACATTCCAACAATCATATAATAAAGATATCATTTCACACAAGTCTAACCATAACTTATAACGCCATGGATATATCAGACATCCTGAGAATGATCATTGATTTCAAGAACCGGGAATCTGAATGTGAAAAAGGGAATACCAACGAACCGGCAACTTTGAAAGAACTCACATGTCAACTTGAATACTATAAGGAATGCGAAAAAAGACGCTATCACTTCATATGGCTCGATAAAATAGTGAAAGGTGTCATATTGGATATGATCAATGATGAATATAAGAGGTCCAAGGAACGTGTTCGCTCCACAAGCAACTCCCTAGTGAATTTACTTTCAGATTTGTCGAAGGAGAATGAAACGACGTATGAAGACGAGGCTACCCGCATCTGGCAGCCGACCATGACTGACAACAATAAAGTTCCGGAGGATGCCAGAACCCAACATACGAGGAGATTGGAGCATGACTATGTGTATGCTTGGGTATTGGCCGAAAATAAAAGGAAAGGGTCGCTGAACCACTCCGTAGTCCAAAGCGACGTCTTCTTCCATAAAAGAAAGCGGTCGATCACCTCCATACCCGAATTCTTCGCCTACATTGCTGGGTGGCTCAAAAGAAAGATGGACACAGGACCTCTAGCACTCGGAATCGGGTATGACTTCGACAATGAGGACGAACCTGATTGGAATGCAAACCTCATGTACAAAATGAAGGAAACTCCAAGAACAAGCAACCATGACCGGCATTCAAGACTTGAACGCTTCTTTCCGAAGAACCTAACGGCATCCAATGTCCAAAGGTACAACCATATCCGAAGAGGGGTCGACACTCTCGGTTCACAACCGAACAGGAATTTAGGAATAATCCCTACAAGATGGCAACACTACATCAACAAAAAAACATTATTTTGATGATTCAATGCCAATAATATTTTTAACTTTGCAATGATGAATTGAACATACGACAATGAAGAAGACCATGCCACACAACAAGCCAATTTCATCTGCCATAAGGCACTATACGGACAAGAAAAGCGGCATCACACGACGAAATCCGAAGACGATTCTACGGCCTTGACTGGAAAGAATCTAATTTACACCCCTGATGTTGTGGTATTCAAATCCGATTTGCGAACTGATCCCGTATATCCCCAGATGCTGAGCAGGGACGAATGGTACAAAGTGAACGTGA
>CAMJLI010000240.1 GCA_946406585.1 uncultured Prevotellaceae bacterium
TCGCCTGGCGAAAAGACAGCACACACGTGGAGAAGACTCCATTAAAAGACAATGGAAACGCCTATTTAGAGTCAGAGTGGTTTCGCGATGCCATCGCTGCAGACTCTGCCTATTGGTCAGAGCCTTTCTTCGACAGCCACGACGGCAAGACGCCATTAGTGTCATACATGCAGCCCATTCACGACCAACAGGGAAAGGCAGTTGGCATCTTCAGTGCAGACCTGTCGCTTGATTTCATGACCGAGTTCCTTAAAGAGCAGTACAGCATGTTTGCCGAAGACATGGGGCACGTCCGTTTTACAAATGAGGAAGTCATCAATTGCTATGTGCTGGCTAAAGACGGTACATATATCACCCACTCCGACCAAAGACGCATTCTGAAGGGCAACCTCTTCAACCATATCAAGGATGCAGACGAGCCTGGCGCAGCACAGGAAATCATAGAAAAGATGAAGAATGGGGAAAAGAGCAACTTTGAAAACGATGAACTGATACGCCTAAACCGAGTAAAGACTTATATGTTTTATGCGCCCTTAGAGGGTACCGACTGGATATTGGCGATTGCAGTGCCTGAGTTCGCACTAACATTCCTTGGCTTTCTCTTCGGCCTTATCATGACTCTGATAATTGCCTTTGTCTTGCTGGTCACCTTCTTTGTCTGCCGAATAGCCATCCAACGTGCTTCAAGTCCCCTGAAACAGTTGGCAGCCACTGCCGACGAGGTGGCAGGTGGCCAATTCGACACCGCCTTGCCAGAAATCAACAGCCGTGACGAGATACATATGCTACGCGACTCCTTTGAGAACATGCAGCACTCGCTGACAGACTACATCAACGAGCTAAAGAGAACCACAGCCGCAAAAGCCTCGATAGAGAGCGAGCTGAAGATAGCACACGACATCCAAATGTCGATGGTGCCCAAGACATACCCTGCCTTCCCCGACCGAGACGACATTGACATCTATGGATTTGTGAGGCCTGCCAAGGCTGTCGGCGGCGACCTCTACGACTTTTACATCAACGACGAGAAACTATTCTTCTGCATCGGCGACGTGTCGGGCAAAGGAGTGCCGGCATCGCTGGTCATGGCGGTCGCCCGCTCCCTGTTCCGCAACATCTCGGCCTACACCCAAAACCCAAGCCATATAGTGATGTCGCTCAACGAGGCGCTGAGTTCCAACAATGACACGGGGATGTTCGTAACCCTCTTCCTTGGCGTGCTCGACCTTGCCACAGGCCATCTTAGCTATTCCAACGCCGGCCACAACAATCCGTTGATAATGGTAAACAATGAGGTCAGCGAACTGGCTTGCGATTCCAACATCCCCATCGGCGTGATGTCAGGCTGGCAATTCTCATCACAAGACTTGCAGTTCAACACTGGCGACTCGATATTCCTCTTTACAGACGGACTCAATGAGGCGGAGGACATCAATCTTAGTCAGTTTGGCATGGATCGTGTGCAGCAAATAATGAAATCCACTGTCAACCAGCCTCAAACCCTCATTGAAACAATGAACTCCTCGGTGAAAATGTTTGTTGGTGACGCAGAACAGAGCGACGACCTCACGATGCTTGCCATCAAGTTTACAAAGCCATGATTCCACAATAACAAAAAAATATTTCACACAATGATAAATCAAGACGTTAGCATTATCCTAATAATAGCTTTGGTTGTGCTGGCATTGTTTGTTGCATCCATGTTCATACCATTCTACGGTTTCATGCGAAAGCGCTGGAAGGGTTTGGCTATTGGCTGTCTGATTCAGCCCATCACATTTGCCATCTGCTGCTTCATTCTTATTTCAGGCTTTACCCTGCATGAGAGAATGGCCATGCAGAAGCAATATAAAGCAGCAATGGTGACATTAAAGAAAATCGACAAGGAAGGCAATGCCCATTATTGGTATCTGAAAACAAACGATGAATGTTTCTACGAATATATTGATAAAGATGAAAACGAGGAAGATGATGAAGACAATGATTCAAGACATCGAAAGCCAAGAATCACGAAGCTCTTCGATGTCTTGCCACAAGACTCTTTCAGCGTGTGCGTGGATGACGTCATTGTAGTCAAATTCGACCTAAAGAAACAAACCGTCAAAGCTACGGAATATGACGAACCGATGGAAGTGGCAAAAGTGGACTGGGAAAAAGTGAATGAATATTTTAAAAACTTGGCACCATGAACCTTAATCTAACCTCAACAATAACGATGCCGGAGCACAAACTGCGCCGGGAAGTCATCGAACTTTGCCGCCAGACAGGCAAGCCCTTGCTGAAGTTATCCACCAAAGACTATGTGGAACATGGAATGCGACACTGGGTGGAGCAATTCGGCTCTGCCGGCCTCGTGAACATCGAGGTGTTCAACGAGTTGCAACATACCATCACTGGGTGGCCAGGTGGAAAGCCCAACTCCGATGACACCTTCAGGCCAGAGCGCGCGAAACCTTTCCCCAAGAGAGTGATAGTGTTCTCACCCCACCCCGATGACGACGTCATCTCCATGGGAGGCACTATACGACGGCTCATCCAGCAAGGCAACGACGTCCACATCGCCTATGAAACAAGCGGCGACATAGCGGTAAATGATGACGAAGTGAACCGTTTCATGCATTTCATCAATGGCTTCAACCGGCTCTTTGCCGGCGACAGCGACGAGGCCATAGACCATGTTTACAAATTGGTGAAGCAGTTCATGCAAAAGAAACGAAAGGCTGAGTTGGAGGCATACGGAGACAACAAATACCTGCACCCCACCCCGATGCCACCAGTGATGACCGACATCCCGGAAGTGCTCACGCTAAAGGGGCTGATACGTCGTGGAGAGGCTCGCCTGGCGTGTGCCTACAACAATATCCCAAGCGACCACATCCATTTTCTCGACCTGCCGTTTTATGAGTCGGGAACCATCGAGAAACACCCCATGACGGAAAATGATGTCCTGCCAATCCAAGACCTGCTTTCCAACATCCGTCCGCATCAGGTCTATGTGGCTGCCGACTTGGCGGACCCACACGGCACGCACCGCAAATGCACCGATGCCGTGCTTGCTGCCATCGACGAGGAAAGGTCCTCGGGTGCCGAATGGCTTGCTGAATGCCGTGTGTGGATGTACCGTGGTGCTTGGGCAGAGTGGGACATTGCCGACATAGAGATGTGCGTGCCCATGAGCCCCGAGGAACTGCGTGAAAAACGCAACGCCATCCTCAGGCACCAGAGTCAGATGGAGAGTGCGCCATTCCTTGGCAACGACGAGCGCTTGTTCTGGCAACGGGCCGAGGACCGCAACAGAGAGACCGCCAGGAGGTACGACGAACTGGGACTGGCTTGCTACGAGGCGATGGAGGCCTTTGTGGAATATCGTTTCCAGTCCGTCCTTGAAGGCAAACAATAATAAAAGGTCACCCCATCACCATTAAACAGTTTATCCAAAAAATCGAAATTATTTGGAAGTTACACAAGAATGTATTATCTTTGCCGCACAAAGGAGAAGACATAGGTCGTATCGGGCTAGATCGGGATACTCATCAAATTATTTCGAACAAAGAGATTACTTCTCTTGCCAATGGCGGGCCACATCCGTGAGGACAGCTGTTACAGCCGGTGGATTACAAAGGCGGAAAGCTCTCGAATCATTAGAAACGGAGTTTTCATCACATCACCGATACGACCTTTTTT
>CAMJLI010000241.1 GCA_946406585.1 uncultured Prevotellaceae bacterium
AGCGCCGACATGGCAGGCATCACAGACATCAAGTTCGAGGAGACAGAAACCGACGCCATCGCCCCTCTACAGGGTGCGAAACCACAAGCAAGCTTCTCTTTTGGCAAGGCGTCGTTCAGTGGTTTGAAAGACGGGTCGGTGGTACGTGTCTACACCATCGACGGCAAGGCGATATTGAGCACCCACGCCGACCCCGACGGCAATGCCCACATCGACCTTGGCACACTCTCTCGCGGCATATACATAGTCCGCACTCCATCACAAAGCTACAAAATAAAGAACTAAAAAAGAAAGAAAATGAAAAAGACTATACTCACACTGCTTGCAACAATCACCCTTACGCTGAATGCCAATGCCCAGAACTGGAACATGGTCATCACCAAGTCCGACGGCACCACCATCCGTGTTGCCACCGCCGACATCAGCAAAATAACATATATGGACATGCCAGAATACCTGCCCGACCAAAATGTCGACCAGGTGATTATCAAGGAAATCTACAATGGTGGATGCAAGGCCGATGACGGCAAGAACTTCCAATATGACAAGAGCATCGTTCTCTACAACAACTGCAGTCAGCAAGCCGTCATCAACAACCTCTGCATAGGTCAGGTGAATCCCGCAAACTCAAACAGCAAGAACGACAACTATGGTGATGACGGCAAGCTCATCTACGACAGTGAGGGCTTCCATCCTATATGGCAAGGATACTGGTATTATCCCTATTCGCTGACCATCGAGCCTTACAGCCAAGTGGTCATCAACATCAATGGAGCCATCGACAACACACAGACGGTGACCAATTCCATCAACTATGCCAACCCCGACTACTACTGCTTCTACGACCCTGAGAGCGGTCTGACCAACACCAATTATTACCCCACCCCATCGAGCGTCATCCCCACCTCCCACTATTGGAAGTGCAAGTTTGTTGCCATGGGCAACGCCTGGGCCTACAGTGTCAGTTCACCAGCCACCATCCTATTCCAGGTGCAGGACAGCGATGCTTCCAGTTGGGGCGACGATGCCAACAATGCATGGTATCCCGGTGGTGTGGAGTCGGCAGCCATGATATGCCTGAAAGTGCCCACAGCCTGGATACTCGACGGTGTGGAGATTTACAACGCAGCCAAGATGGATGACAACACCAAGCGCCTGACGGCAGAAATCGATGGCGGCTATGTGAAGCTTACCAACTATCTTGGTCACACCGTATATCGCAATGTAGACAAAGAAGCCACCGAAGCCCTGACCGAGAATGCCGGCAAATTGGTATACAACTATGCCATGGGAGTGGACAACAGCACAGACCCCAGCGGCATTGACGCCGAAGCCAGCATGAAAAACGGTGCCCACATCATATTCTCAGACACAAACAACTCCACAGCCGACTTCCACGAGCGTCAGCAAAGCTCGCTGAAATAGGAAACGGAAATCTCAAAGAAAGCAATAATGAAGGAAAGGATTCATACAAGACAAGAGACATCCTGCAAAGACATGGCAGGACAAGCCCTTGCCCCCACCAAGACAAGGCTGTGGGTCTTGGTGTGGGTCCTTTCCTTGTTCATGCTACCAATACAATCACAAGTTAGTTCCACAACAACGAAGGAAGACTCGCTCCTGCATCGCGACTACCATTATGTGGAGACATCCAATCCATGGCTCACCAGCCTAAACGGAGCCATGCTGACCCTGTTTCAGACCGACAACATCAGCGAAGCACGGTTGTCGGTAATACGCGAGCATGGCGGACTGACCAACTTCTCGGAATCGGGTGACGTCCTTCGCGCCAATGCCTCAGTAGCTTCCTATTACCGCATCACCCCACGCACGGTGGTGTCGGGCAGCATGAGCTACGAGAACTTCACAGGTAAGGGAATGGGCGGCTCCATGTTTATCGTCACCGACCACAAGCCCTTCGACATAGTGGAAGACTCGTTGACCAACATGGGAAAGAAGCATCTCGACCGATACCATCTAACAGGGACATTAGGCATAGACCTCCATCATGGTCTGTCCATCGGCACACGTCTTGACTATACAGCCGCCAACTACGCCAAATACAAGGACCTGCGCCACAAAAACAAGTTGATGGACATGACCCTGACCATCGGAGCCATGGCACCCATCGGCCCACATCTCACCCTTGGGGCCAACTACTACTACCGTCGCAGCACTGAAAGTGTGACATTCAGCACTTACGGCCGCGACGACAAGGTGTATAAGTCGTTGATTAATTACGGTCCCTTCATCGGCAAGGTGGAGCAGTTTGAAGGCACCGGCTTCACGGAGAAGTCACAAGAGATGCCCATGGTGGATGACTATAACGGAGGCAGCATGCAGTTGGGACTGAAAACGGGCAAGCTGTCGTTCACCAATGAAATAACTGCCGCACACCGCACCGGCTACTATGGTCGCAAGTCACCCTACACCATCACATTCTCACGCCACAGCTCCAACGTCTACAATTACAAAGGACAGGTCACGCTACATGATGGCAACACCCTACATCAACTCGCCCTGCTGCTCAGCGCGGAGAATCTGGAAAATCATTTTAACACCTATCGCGAGAAGAGCAACGACAATGGCGCCTACTATTATGAGTATTATGATGCCGTGAAGAGCGCCAACAAGCTATGGGTGGAAGGGGAATTGTCATACACACTGCATCTCGGTGTGCGCAAAGAGTTGCCCACATGGATTGTCAGAACACATTATGCATGGATACACCGCAAACAGACAGCCTACGCCTACCCATATTACCGCCGTCAGCGACTTGGCAACCATGAGACAGGCATCAAAGCCACACATCATCACACTCTGCGCCACGGCGTGCTGTCACTTACGGCTGAAGGTGCTTACCTAAAAGGCAACGGTTCGCCATTTGAAGATTACACATTCGTAGAACCTTCCGACAAACAGACTCCCCCACCCACCATGGAACCATGGCTTTACCGAGAACACCAATGGCTCACTTCCGCCCAATACACAGTTGGAGGCAGTATAAGATACACACTTGCCATCCCACGCTTGCGAATGGCCACATACAGCGAGATTCACATTAATCATCGCAAAGCCAACGAAGAAAACGACTACTCAGCCGGCCGCGACCACACCACTTTGTCCTTAACCATCGGCTGTCGGTTCTGACCACCAAAAGCAAGCCATCCACATCCAGCAAGTGCAAAAAGCATCGTGTTTAGCTTCCATTCCGCACAGTTTGCACTATCCATACATCATCTTTACAGATAAAGAATTGAAAATTCTTTATCCCAACATGCTTGTTGTTCACATTTTTTGTCTAAATTTGCATCAAATAGTAAGAATTAAAGGCATTTTCATGACTTTGCGACAACAATTCGTATACACAACAGCAAAATCTGAAAGCCTGCAAACACATGCAATTATTGAAAGCCCATGAAACACTATCTGAAACAATTGGAAGAAACCATCCACGGACGATGGAACCAAAAAGCCCTTTGTGACTACAAAGGCGACTCCTTCACATACGCAGACTTGGCAACGAGCATAGAACAGTTTCGGATATTCCTCAACGATGCCGGAATAACCAAGCGCAACAAGATAGCCATCTGTGCCCGCAATTGCGCCCGATGGGCTATGACCTTCTGGGGCATCAATGTCAATGGTTGCGTGGCGGT
>CAMJLI010000242.1 GCA_946406585.1 uncultured Prevotellaceae bacterium
TGAGGGGGTAGTGTCAATTGCGACGTGGGAGTTCGAGTCTCCTCCTCTTCACCATATTTTAATCTTCGTTGCGGTAATAGCTCAGTTGGTAGAGCACGACCTTGCCAAGGTCGGGGTCGCGAGTTCGAGTCTCGTTTACCGCTCTTTTTTTTAGGATAAGAAAAACCAAATCAATGAATTTATATATAAGATATTTCGACAAGGAGACATTGGTTTACAATGCCGACGAGGCTGTCGATTTCCTATGCTCAATCCCTGAAATTGGCATGAATCCACAAATCGAGGCCGATGTGCGCGAATATGTCAATAGCGATGTCTTTTTCCCAAAACGTTACAAGGTGCGACCAAGGGTGTATTTCATCATCATCAAGACTGAGGCCGCCACGATGCTCGACTTCAAGCAGAAAAAGGCTCTGCGCACCAACAATAGCCAGCAGGGAGACAGAAAGATAGTCGTGCCGCCTTTGGTAAACAAGCTCAACGAGGAGAGGCAGGGCTGGTATGAGGGATCCCTGGACTTCAAGCGGGTCGTTATGGTGCCCTCAACAGGAAAACATGAGTATCGGGACACCAGATTCGTGGCAAGATGCAAGGCCATGTCAGGGCTCGATTGTTACAACCGCATCGTTGAACATCTGCGCGATAGGGTGGACACCAGAAGCCAGTTCCCTTCTGCTAAAGGGAAAAACTTCAAGTTCAAGTATCTTGGCATGTGGAAGTGATTGGTGACAAAGGAGGGAATAATGAACAAGGTTTTTCTTATTGGTAATGTAGGTAAAGAGCCGGATGTCAGATATTATGATGTCGACCAGGCGGTGGCTTCTTTTCCGCTCGCAACTACTGAAAAGGGTTACACACTGCCTAATGGCACGGTGGTGCCCGACCATACCGACTGGCATAACATTGTCTTGTGGAGAAAACTGGCCAAGGTGGCGGAAAAATTCGTGCACAAGGGTGACAAACTTTGCATCGAGGGGCGAATCAGGTATCGTTCCTATGATGACCAGAAGGGTGCGAGAAGGTTCGTCGCTGAAATCATCGGGGAGAACATGGAATTGCTTTCACCAAAGCCTCTGACGCAACAACAGGACAAGGTGACGGATGTTCAACCACCGGCTCAACATGACGAACATGACATGCCGTTCTGATACAGGTGGGGTCTGACGATATCAATTAGACACACCTCAATCTTTTCTTCGCTGTGGAAACAATTAGTTACTTACAACAGACTCTTGCTGATGTTCATTTCATGACACCCACTTTGGGGGTGTGCCTCTCCGCTTTACTCGCTCTCTTGCTGCTCTTCTTCTCTGGGTTCGCAAGTGCATCTGAGATTGCTTTCTTCAGCTTGTCGCCATCTGACCTCAGCGAACTCGATCCCGACAAGAATACTACTGACAAGAAAATCAACCAATTGCGCCAGGATAGTGAGAGAACTCTCGCTACAATCCTCATCACCAACAACTTGGTGAATGTCACCATCATCATGCTGTGCAACTATGTGTTTGCCAATGTCGTAGACTTCGGCAAGGCTGTTTGGTTGCAATTCCTGTGCATCACCGTCATCCTTACTTTCATCCTATTACTCTTCGGCGAAATCATGCCGAAAGTTTATGCCAGGCAGTCTCCTCTTAAGTATTGCCGGTTCGCTGTTGGATATATCATGGCTTTGAGAAGGCTTTTCTGGCCCATAGAGAGCATACTCATGAGCAGCGGTGTGCTGGCTTCCAAGGTCGTTCACAAGGAGTCGCATGTGCTCAGCGTCGATGACTTGGAACAGGCTCTCGAACTCACAGACAAGGAGGACATCAAGAATGAACAGAGCATGCTGCAGGGCATCATTCGCTTTGGCGACGAGACGGCAAAGGAAATAATGACCCCAAGACAAGACATTGTGGATCTTAGCATGCACGACGACTTCGCAACTGTGCTCGGGTGCATCGTTGAGAACAACTACAGCCGTATCCCTGTGTATCTCGGAAATGCCGACAACATCAGGGGGGTGCTCTATATCAAGGACTTGTTGCCTCACATCGGAAAGAGCAGCTCTTATCGTTGGCAAAGCCATATCAGGCCGGCTTACTTCGTCCCTGAAACGAAGAAAATAGACGACCTCCTGCGTGAGTTCCAAGAGAACAAGGTGCATATGGCAATTGTCGTGGACGAGTTCGGAGGGACAAGCGGACTGGTCACCTTGGAGGACATCCTTGAGGAAATAGTTGGCGAGATTCACGACGAATACGACGAGGAGGAGAAGAATTTCACCAGAATTAATCAGAATACTTATATTTTCGAGGGAAAGACTTCGCTCTCCGACTTTTACAAGACTCTTGACATCGACGATGATTTCGCCGATGTGGAAGGGGATGCCGACTCCATTGCCGGACTGCTCCTCGAGATGAAGGGGGATTTCCCCACTATTCATGAGAAGATAGACTATGGCAAATACACTTTTGAAATCCTTGCCTTGGAGGGAAGGAGGATTTCTAAGGTGAAAGTCATCATTCATTGATCCATGCTTATGAGAAAGTTGTGCTTCTTCCTTTCTGTATTATTCTGCCTATTCGCTAATGCACAGCATGTGGTGGAGCACGACCAGGTGAAATTCCCCGACAGCATACCAGCTGGTGGATATAGTGGCATCACATGGCTCGGTGGCGATGACTACGCCGTGGTCACCGACAATGCTGCCAATGATGGCTATTTCTTGTTTCGCATCAAATTGGATTCCATAGGTAGAATATCTTCCGCCGCAAACTTGGGATTCATGGGGGGCGATGGGGGTGCTTCCGACTGCGAAGACGTGGCATGGGTGCCGCAACTTGGCACTCTGTTTGTCACTGGAGAAAAGGATAAACAGATAAGGGAACTTTCTATCGAAGGCAAGGCCACTGGGCGAAAACTCCCCCTTCCCGAAGCTTTCAAAGGTACTTCTTCTGCTTACGGCATCGAGGCTCTTTCCTATAATGCTGTCACTCACCGCTTTTGGACTACAAGTGAGTCCACTCTTGCTTGTGATGGCGTGCGTGCAAATGCCACCAATGGGGTGGCTAACAACCTGCGACTCATTTCTTTCGATGACGACTTGAAGCCCGTCCGACAATATCATTATGTGATGGATGTGCCCACTGCAGAGGTGCAACCGCAAAACTACGCTATTGGGGTGAGTGCTATCACGGCCCTCGACGATGGCAGGTTGCTCGTGCTGGAAAGGGAGTTTGCCGTGCTCGAATCAAAGATAGGCTCATACGTAAACTGCAAAATTTACATTGTGAATCCAAAAGATGGGCAATGTAGTGATTTTTCTGACAATATTTTGAATGTAAAACCTCTGGAGAAGACACTGCTCGCAGAGTGGATGACTGCCATAGGTTTGCTCGATTTCTCCATTGCCAATTATGAGGGCATGTGCCTGGGACCTCGACTGCAAGATGGTGGACAGGTAATTGTGCTCGTGGCTGATTCACAAAACCAGTACGGGGGCATTCTATCCGACTGGCTCAAGACTTTTGTCATCTATTTTTGACATAATTTGGCTTGCGACCTAAATCGGTCATTAACGCCATCTGTTTTTTTATATCTGTTTTATCCAATTTGCCTAAAGTTTTTTCATTACATTTGCTAAAATTCAAAAAGAAATGTTAACTTT
>CAMJLI010000243.1 GCA_946406585.1 uncultured Prevotellaceae bacterium
GGCAATTGAGAATTGATGATTGTCAGAATTGATGATTGTCAACCTATGGAAAAGAGGGGGAGCCGCCTGGCTCCCCATCTTTTTTGATGAGAAAAGCATAAAAACTCCTTTCCTCCTTCACTCCTCAGACAATAAAAAATCCAAGGAGTTTGGGAGTGAAGGAGTGGCACCTGAAGGTGCAAGGAAAACTCCTTTACTCCTTGCCTCCTTAGACAATAAATAGTCCAAGGAGTTTGGGAGTGAAGGAGTGGCACCTGAAGGTGCAAGGAAAACTCCTTTCCTCCTTCACTCCTCAGACAATAAAAATCCAAGGAGTTTGGGAGTAAAGGAGTGGCACCTGAAGGTGCAAGGAGAACTCCTTTCCTCCTTTTCTCCTCAGACAATAAAAATCCAAGGGGGGTAGGTGTCAAGGGGTGGCAAATCTACTTTTAGCTTGCTGCTTGCACAACTATTACTGCCACATCATTCTCTCTTAAAAAATACAAAATCAATAAAAATATGATTATGAAAGCAACAATGTAGCTTTTTTTGCTTAACTTTGCACCTTAAAATAAAAACAATATGGTTGCTCGATGCCAAGAAACAGTGCAACTGAGTGATTTTCAGAGTTATATAAATATCATAAAAAGTCATGGCCAAGAAATTTGCCGAGTACAAAGGTCTCAATTTGACAGAGATCAACAAACAAGTGTTGGAACAGTGGAAAAAAGGCGATGTGTTTCGCCATTCCATTGAAGAACGTGAAGGATGCCCAGAATTTGTATTCTATGAGGGACCTCCATCAGCCAACGGACATCCAGGAATACATCATGTACTCGCACGAACGATAAAAGACACTTTCAACCGTTATAAGACGATGAAAGGGTATCAGGTGAGAAGAAAAGCCGGTTGGGATACCCATGGACTTCCAGTAGAGCTTGGAGTGGAAAAAGAACTGGGTATCACAAAGGCAGACATTGACAATCCTGACAGCCCCCGGTTCATCTCTGTGGAAGACTACAACCAGAAATGCAGGGATGACGTCATGAAATTCACTGCAGAATGGGACGAACTCACCGAGAAAATTGGTTATTGGGTGGACCTTGACAATCCATACATCACATACGACAACAAATACATTGAAACACTTTGGTGGCTCTTGAAGCAATTCTATGACAAGAATTTGCTATACAAAGGCTACACCATCCAACCATATTCTCCTGCTGCCGGCACAGGACTCTCCAGCCATGAACTGAACCAACCCGGATGCTATCGTGAGGTAAAAGACACCACTTGCACGGCACAATTCTCCATCCTTACACCGAAACCGGAAATGACAGGGTGGGGCAAGCCATATTTCCTGGCATGGACAACCACACCATGGACCTTGGCTGCCAATTCAGCCCTCTGCGTAGGACCAAAAATAGAATATGTGGCTGTAAGGACTTACAATCCCTATACCGCAGAGCCTGTCACCGTAGTGCTCGCCGAGGCAAGACTGTCGGCTTATTTCAACGAGAAAGGACGTGATGCCGACCTTGATGCATACAAGAAGGGCGACAAGGTAATTCCTTGGACCATCGTGGCACATTATGTTGGCACAGACCTTGAAGGAATGGAATATGAACAGCTCATGCCTATGGTGAAGCCACTGACAGAAGGGGCATTCAGAGTGATTCCAGGCAATTATGTGACTACAGAAGATGGTACGGGTATCGTACATATAGCGCCCAACTTCGGTGCGGATGATGCCATGGTTGCCAAAAAAGCAGGCGTGCCTCCCATTGTCATGATTGACAAGATGGGCCATCAAAGGCCTGTAGTGGATTTGCAAGGCAAATACTTCCTGACAGAAGACCTGGACGATGAATTTGTAAAGAATTACATCAATCTTCCCCTTTGGAACAGGTATTCTGGCAGATATGTGAAAAATGCTTATGACGAGACTCTCACAGACAAAGACGAGACTCTTGACATTTCCATTTGCATAGACCTGAAAAACGAAAACAAGGCTTTCAAAATAGAGAAACACGAGCACAACTACCCACACTGCTGGCGTACGGACAAACCTGTGCTCTATTATCCGCTCGACAGTTGGTTTATCAGAAGCACGGCATGCAAAGAGAGGATGTCGGAACTCAACCTCAACATCAACTGGAAGCCAGAACACACAGGCACAGGCCGTTTCGGCAACTGGCTTGAGAATCTGAATGACTGGAACCTCAGTCGTAGCAGATTCTGGGGAACACCACTTCCCATCTGGGTAAGCGAGGAGGACAATGAAGCCATTTGCATCGGTTCGGTGGAACAGCTTTACGATGAAATGGAAAAGTCAGTGAAGGCAGGAATAATGAAATCCAATCCTTTCAAGGACAAGGGATTCGTGCCCGGTGACTTCTCAAGGGAAAACTATGACCTCATCGACCTGCACAGACCATTCGTAGACCAAATTGTGCTTGTGTCATCCAAGGGGCATCCAATGAAGCGAGAGACCGACCTTATCGACGTTTGGTTTGATTCTGGTTCGATGCCTTACGCACAAATTCACTATCCTTTCGAAAATGCCGACCTGGTGAATGAGGGCAAGGCTTTCCCCGCTGATTTCATAAGCGAAGGAGTAGACCAGACGCGTGGATGGTTCTTCACACTCCATGCCATCGGCACCATGATATTCAATAGCGTGGCATTCAAGAATGTCATCTCTACAGGTCTGGTGCTGGATGCCAAGGGAAACAAGATGAGCAAGCGTCTCGGCAATGCAGTAGACCCGTTTGAAACCATAGAGAAGTATGGTGCTGACGCTCTCCGCTTCTACATGATGACAAATTCACAACCATGGGACAACCTGAAATTTGACGTCAATGGTGTGGATGAACTCAGACGCAAGTTCTTCGGGACTCTCTACAACACATATTCTTTCTTCGCCCTTTATGCAAATGTGGACGGTTTCGATTGCTCCCAAGAAGAGGTGCCGGTGAACGAAAGGCCCGAGATAGACAGATGGATTATTTCCGAACTTAACACTCTTGTCAAGGGCGTTGACGAAAGCCTTGCTGATTATGAGCCAACCAAGGCAGGGAGAATGATTGACACTTTTGTTAACGACCACCTCTCCAACTGGTACGTAAGGCTCAACCGCAAGCGTTTCTGGGGCAAGGACATGGATGCTGACAAGCGTAGTGCTTACCAGACACTCTACACTTGCCTTGAGACCGTGGCCAAGTTGCTCGCCCCATTCGCACCATTCTATGCCGACCGCCTATATCTCGACTTGGTGACAGCAACAGGGCGTGACAATGCCACCAGCGTGCACCTTACAAGATTCCCGGTGGCTGACGAATCACTCATTGACAAGGAACTGGAGGCAAGAATGGGTCTCGTGGCACAAAAAATCACTTCAATGGTATTGGCTCTTAGAAGAAAGGCCGACATCAAAGTGAGACAACCGCTGCAGTGCATCATGATTCCTGCCACCGATGACGTGCAGCGAACACGTATCGAGGCTGTGGCAGACATCATTTTGAATGAAGTCAATGTAAAGCAGTTGCAATTTGCCGAAGGAGAGAGCCTCTTGGTTAAAAAGGTGAAGTGCAATTTCAG
>CAMJLI010000244.1 GCA_946406585.1 uncultured Prevotellaceae bacterium
TCCTGCGCCATGTTTGTGCTACAACAAAAAAAAAACACGTGGTGCTCGCCCCCACCGGAATAGCCGCAATCAATGTAGGCGGCAACACCCTGCACAGCTTTTTCAAAATACCATTCCACCCTCTTCTCCCTAATGACAGCCAATTCAACGAGCGCAACATACGCGAAACGCTGAAATACACCGGGGAGAAACGCAAGATCATCCGCGATGTGGAACTCATCATCATTGATGAGATAAGCATGGTGCGTGCCGACATCATCGACTTCATCGACAAGGTGTTGCGCATCTACACCCGCAGGCTCCACGTACCCTTCGGAGGCAAGCAGATGCTCTTGGTGGGCGACATCTTCCAACTTGAGCCTGTAGTGAAGGAAGACGAGCGGCAGTTGCTCCGCCCCTACTATCCCTCGCTGTTCTTTTTCGATGCAAGAGTGTTCCGGGAAGTGCCGTTGGCAAGCATAGAACTCAACAAGGTCTACCGCCAAAGCGATGCTTCCTTTATCAGCATACTCGACCACATACGGGTAAACGCTCTTTCTACAAGAGAACTTGCCCAACTAAACATGCAAGTGGGAAAGGAAAAGACAGGTGACGGACTATCCATAACCTTGTCCACCCGCCGCGACACGGTAGACTACATCAACGAACAACACCTGGGCATGCTACCGGGCGACCTCGTGACCCTCAATGGGGAGATTACCGGAGACTTCCCACAAAACAGCCTGCCCACGTCCATGCAACTTGACTTGAAAGTGGGAGCGCAAGTGATATTCGTAAAGAACGACATGGAGCGCAGATGGGTGAATGGCACTTTGGGCATCGTAACAGGCATCGACACCGACGATGAAGGTGAAGAGATGCTCACCGTGCAGACCGACAGTGGTGAAGAATATGACGTGACGCGCGACATCTGGAGCAACATGCGCTATACATACAACGAAAAGGAAGAAAAGATAGAAGAAGAGGAGATAGGCCGTTTCGTGCAATTCCCACTCCGCCTGGCATGGGCCATAACCATCCACAAGAGCCAAGGCCTCACTTTCAGCCACGTGAACATCGACCTCTCTGGCGGAGCCTTTGCAGGAGGTCAAACCTATGTAGCGCTATCCCGCTGCCAGTCACTTGAAGGCATTTGCCTGAAAGAGCCCATCCGCATGAGCGACATCTTCGTCAGACCCGAAGTGGTGAAATTCTCACGCCACTACAACGATGAAAGAGCCATCAGGAACGCCCTTGAAACCTCAATGGCCGACAAGGAATACCACGATGCGCTGGTGGCCCTCGATGCCAATGATGCAGATGGCTTTCTCGACAACTTCTTCAAGGCCATACACCATCGCTACGACATCGAGAAGCCCCTCCCCAAACGCTTCATACGCATGAAGCTCAACCAACTCCTCTCCCTGCGCAAGGAAAATGAAGAGTTGCGCAAAGAGAGGGACCGCCAAATGGCATTCCTCCAGAAACTGGCAGCAGAATACACCTTGATGGGCAAGGAATGCGAGCGCGAGGGAATGCCCGATGCAGCATTGTCCAACTATCGCAAGGCCCTGGAGCTTTACCCAGAAGCAAGAGAGCCGCAACGCAGAATAAAGAAACTGGAAAAAAACAACAAGAAATCATAAGACATCATGGAAATCAAAACAGCAGCATTCACACTGAGCAGTCCCACAATAGAGAAATGTCCAAAGGACACGAAAAACGAATACGCCTTCATTGGCCGCTCGAATGTGGGAAAATCAAGTCTGATAAACATGCTCTGCAACCACAAGAGCCTTGCCAAGACATCTTCCACACCCGGAAAGACACTGCTCATCAACCATTTCATCATCAACAATGAATGGTATCTCGTAGACCTCCCTGGATATGGCTTTGCAAAACGTTCTAAAAGCGTGCAACAGAAAATCAGCAACATGATATCCTCCTACATCCTGATGCGCAAGCAGCTCACCAACGTTTTTGTACTCATCGACATCCGCCTTGCACCCCAAGCCATCGACCTGGATTTCATCAACTGGCTCGGCACCAGCGGCATTCCCTTCTCCATAGTATTTACGAAAGCCGACAAACTATCCCGGACGAAAGGTTTGGAAAGCGTACGGAATTACATGGACAAACTCAGTGAGACATGGGAAGAGCTGCCTCCCTATTTCATCACGAGCAGCGAGACGAAAGCAGGCCGCGACGAACTGTTGGACTATATCGACAACATAAACAAAAGCCTTCAGCAAACAGCATCCGAAAAATAAGCCCCATCTCTCATGAATGCCTACCTCGACGTACAGAACCTGACCAAGACATTCGGTGCACTCACCCTCTTCGAGCACATATCCTTCTCCATTGCAGAAGGCCAGCATGTAGGACTGGTGGCCAAGAATGGAGTGGGAAAATCCACCCTTCTCTCCATACTGACAGGTCATGAAGGATACGACGAAGGAGAGATAACCTATCGTCGCGACCTGCGCATAGGCTATTTGGAACAATCGCCGCATTTCAATCCCGACGAATCCGTGCTCGACGCTTGCTTCAACCATAAGGGCGACGCAGAGAAGGTGCTGAGAGCCAAGCAAGTGCTCACCCAACTGAAGATATCCGACTTGAACCAGCCAATGGGCCAGTTGAGCGGAGGACAGCAGAAGCGGGTGGCTTTGGCAAATGTGTTGCTCACCGAGCCAGACCTCCTGATACTCGATGAGCCAACCAACCATCTCGACCTGGACATGATAGAGTGGCTTGAAGGCTATCTCACCCGTGGCAACAAGACCCTTCTGATGGTGACCCACGACCGTTTTTTCCTTGACAGGGTATGCGACATCATTCTCGAACTCGACGACCACACCATCTACTCCTATCGTGGCAACTACGCCTACTATCTGGAAAAGCGACAGCATCGCATTGATGTGGCACGAGCAGAAATCCTTCGCGCCAACAACCTCTATCGCCGCGAACTAGAATGGATGCGCCGAATGCCACAGGCACGAGGACACAAGGCGAAATATCGCGAGGATGCATTCTACGAACTGGAACAACGTGCCAAGCGCCGCATCGAAGAGCGGCAGATGCGCCTGAAATCGAGCAACGTATACATAGGCAGCAAGATATTCGAATGCCAATACGTATCGAAGTCTTTCGACGACAAGGTGATGCTCAAGGACTTCTACTATAATTTTGCCCGTTTTGAGAAGATGGGCATAGTGGGCAACAACGGCACAGGCAAGTCAACATTCCTCAAGTTGCTGTTGGGTTTGGAACCAGTGGATTCTGGGCGCTTCGACATTGGCGAGACTGTTCGTTTCGGATATTTTTCACAAGAAGGGCTTCAGTTCGACGAGCAGCAGAAAGTGATAGATGTGGTGAGAGACATAGCCGACTATATCGACTTGGGAGGAGGGCGTCATTTCTCAGCCTCCCAGTTCCTGCAGCACTTCCAGTTCAGTCCCGAACAACAATACAACTACGTCTACAAGCTAAGTGGTGGCGAGCGTCGCAAGCTCTATCTCTGCACGGTATTGATGCGCAATCCCAATTTCCTTGTGCTCGACGAGCCAACCAACGACCTCGACATCTCCAC
>CAMJLI010000245.1 GCA_946406585.1 uncultured Prevotellaceae bacterium
CGATGACGGCATCAGCCTCTGGCACCTGCCCGTCGCTCTGCCATTGGTTGATGGCAGCACCTATGAGGCAATACTTGCCCAAAGCATCCTTCAAGCCCTGCGCTTGAGCAGAGAAGAACGAGACAGACAGCAAAGCTGTTATGATAAAATGTCTTGTCATTGTCTTTCTATGCATCTTTTTCAGCGGCTGCACGCTCTTCAATCTTCCTGTTGATTTCGTCAATCTTCTCATCACTCAACTCATACATGGAGATAATCCACATGGCAAGTCCGAGAAGAATTGCTGGTATGACGCAGACCAGCCAGAGTATGCCTTCCTCTGCAAAAGGAGTTTGGTCGATAACCTTGCTGTTATAACCAACATAAGCCAAAACAGCAGGGCCGACAATACTTCCAAATGTCATGCCTGCCTTAAAGAACAAACCTGTCAAAGCATTTACAATTCCTGAAATACGACGTCCAGTTGTGTACTCACCATAAGAAATCACTTCAGGAACCAGTGCCCACATATAGCCAGTAGCCACGATCACGCCAGTGCTCTTAACAAACTGAGCCACATAAATCATCGTCATATTGGGATTCTCCATCTTTGAGATGACATACAGCATGGCCATGCCCACGATGGCAGCCCCAAGGAAGATATAGAACATGTTCTTCTTTCCAACCATCCTCTTGAACCAAGGAACGAGAGGCATGAAAATGAAAGCAGGAATAGAGCCCAGGGCCATGAATATGGACAATTCCTGTGCCGAGCCATGCAGGTTGCTGTTCATGAAATAAGCACCTGCCGCATTGCCTACCGACATCATCGCAAAAGCAGTGATGAAGAAGAAAGCGAGGATTCTCAATGGGCGGTTGCGCAAGAACTCCATCCAGAGGTCGCTGACCTTTACAGACTCAGTGGCTTTTGCATCCATCACGACGCGTTCCTTGCACTGGCTGAAGCAGAACGCAAGTAGGCAGAAGCCGACGATGGCGTAGATGGTCATGGTTGTGAACCATGCGGAGGGGTCTTTCGGAAGGCTGTCTGACGGAGCTCCAGCAATCAATGCGATGAACAGCGGAAGTCCTGAGTTGACAGCCAAGCCGCCCAGATTGGCCATGAACATACGCACCGAAGTGAGAATGGTGATTTCGTCGGTGTCGCGAGTAAGTGAAGAATTCAAGGCTCCGTATGGCACGTTGATAAACGTGTATAGCAATTGCATTGAAATATAAGTGACATACGCATAAATCAGCGAAGGAGCAAAGCCATTGTAGAAGCACAAGATGGCGAAACCTGAGAGCGGTATGCCCACATAAAGCAGGTAGGAGCGGTATTTGCCGTAACGCGGATTGCTTTTGTCGATTAATGCGCCCACGATGGGATCCCAGATGACATTTGCCACATTTCCTACAAGGAACATCACAGCCACTGCCGACGGAGTAAGTCCGTAGATGTCTGTATAAAAGAACAGCAAGTAGGTACAAATCACCTGAAAGATCAGGTTCTGCGCCAAGTCTCCAGAACCGAAACCGATGCGCTGCAACCAATTTAGTTTGTAGAAGCCTTTTGATTCGTTGGGATTCATGATTTTTATGATTTTTAATTATTGAATAATCTTGTTTTTTATGGTCTTTAATGACCTTGAAGTTTTTAGGTTATTTACAGCCCCAAGAAGAAGCGTGCCGCATATTCTCCCATCACCTCATATCCTTTGGCATTGGGGTGCAGCCAGTCCTCCTGGAGGTTTTCCCGCAATTGCGAGGGACGCTCCGGGTCGCGCATGGCTTCGTCGAAGTCGATGAATCCATCTGCTTCCTTGTTGGTGCGAATCCACTGGTTTACGGTCTGCCTTGCAGCCTCCTTGAAGAAGCTGTCGTCATAGAAGCTTTTGCCATAGGGCGTTATAGTGGCAAGATAGACTTTCAATCCGCGCGCATGAGCCTTGCCAATCATCTCCTGGAAAGCCTCGATGAGTTGCTGAGCCATTTGTTCGCTTCTGCCCTTGCTTCCCCCGATGTCGTTGATTCCTTCGAAGATAACCACAGATGTGACACCATTCTGTGCGAGGATGTCTCGGTCGAAGCGTTTTAGAGCAGGTTCGCTCAACCCACCTCTCACCACGCAGTTTCCACCAATACCAAGGTTCAGCATGGCATATTCTTTCTTGCCCTGTGCTGCGAGTGCAGTAGCCATCTGGTCGGGCCACCTGTTTTGCTTGTTGGTGGTGGAGCCACGTCCGTCAGTAATTGAATTTCCTATGATGGCTATGCATTCCTGTCCCTTTCTTGGCACGTCGATGGAAGCGATGCTATACCAGTGGTCCACCTTCTCGGCGTTGGCAAAAGAGGTCTTTGGTTTCGCCTCCCCACTGATGATATACGAGGTAGTGCGCGAGCCTCTATGCGAGGTGGCATTCTCGGGGGTCGCCCCATAGTTGATTGTGACCGCCAGCAGCTGCAAAGCCTTTAGAGGATAATTGCAGACATCACTCACGGCGCACTCACCCGGTGCTATGGTCACCGCCTTTTTTCCTCCGAAAGAGAGGTAGCGAGCCGACTTCTTAACAATGTCACAAGAGTCGAGAGCATCAGCGATGAACACAGACTTTATTTCCACAGGTTGCTTGCTGAACTCATTCGAGAGCCTCAGTTTGAAGCAATCGCCAGCAATGGAGACACGAACCACCTCTCGCAATGAGCGATTGGTAAGCGGTTCTTTCGGCATGTCGCCTTTTCCTGTGAACTCAGCAGCAGCAGCCCAAGCCCCCACCCACTCTGTAGGTTGTTGTGCCATGGTATGAATATTCACACATAAGGCTGCAAGAAAAAAGAAAGACTTCAAATGCATGTTTTCAATTGTATTCTTAATTATACGCACATATAAATAATAAGTAACTGCAAAAATAGTCTTTTTTTTGCTACAAGGGCAACAAATTGGGTATCGTTTATTTTACAATATGTTGCATTTATTTGTTTTTTTATGTTATATTTTGAAAAGACAACAATTAGATGTAATTTTGCAAAGACAGAAAACAAACTAACATGATGAAAATACCATATATCACAGACAATAGAAAATCATTTCTTTTTACTGTCCTTCTGACCACTTTTTCGTTGTTCATGCAAGCCCAGCCATGCCTTGTGCGCCATGGGGCCTCAGCCCGCCTTTCCATCGACGGACATCCGATGCTCATCCTTGGTGGCGAGTTAAGCAACTCTGCAGCCACCTGCACCGCCGACATCGACGAGGTGCTGCCCCGTATGGCGGCTCTCGGTCTGAATACTGTTCTCGTGCCAGCCCAGTGGGACCTCACCGAACCAGTAGAAGGACAATTCGACTTCACTCTCATCGACCGCACCATCCAACAGGCACGCAAAAATGGCCTTAAAGTGATTTTCTTATGGTTTGGGGCGTGGAAGAACTCCATGAGCTGCTATGCCCCCGAATGGGTGAAGACTGATACCAAGAGGTTTCCTCGTTCGATGACTTCCGACGGCAAGCCTCTCGAAATAGCGAGTGTTTTTTCAGAAAACGTGTTCCAGTCCGACAATCGTGCATTTGGCAGTCTCATGCGCC
>CAMJLI010000246.1 GCA_946406585.1 uncultured Prevotellaceae bacterium
ACTTGCTCGCTCTCCACTACTTGCTCGCTCTCCACAGGAGCCACATCAACTGGTTCACTCTCTACAACTGGTTCTTCCTCCATTACTGGTTCTTCCTCCACAGGGGCAGGAGTCACATCCTCTGGCTTTACCAGGGGAGAGCCGCAAGCGGTGCAAAAAGAACCGCTATCGGGATTCGGGTGTCCGCAATTTCCGCAATATACCATAGTCTCTTCTTCTGATTTAGGTTAGAATCTTATTATTGTTGCAAAGATAAGCATAAAAAAGGGAAACATCTCTCTCAAATTCATAGAAAATATTCTAATATTCATAGATAATGTCTCTCAAATTCACAGAAAATGCAAAAAGTGGCTGTCAGAAGGGGAAAAAGGGGGTGAAAAGGGGTGAAAATGACGAAAATTACCATTTACGAAAATTACTTTTTTTGCCCAAAAATTTGGAGGAGTGGTGGAGAAAGTCGTATCTTTGCAATCGGAATTTATTAGTTAATAGAGAGAAACTATGGTAAGTGTCAAAGACAAAGCAGAATACCTGGTGATGTTTGTCAACGAGTTTGCAAAACGCTATCAACTCACAGACATTCAGGCTTATCGTTATCTGAAGCGATTCAAGGCCATCGACTTTCTGGAGAAAGAGTACAACGTGGCTCACACCCAGAGTTTTGATGACATGGTGGATGCGATGTCTGGATATTGCCAGCGATATGGAGGAGCCTTGTCATGAAACTTTATCACGGAACAAACCAATCCTTTACAAAGATAGAAATAAGCAAATCACAGGTGGGGAAAGATTTCGGATGCGGCTTCTATCTTTCTGCCAGCAAAGAACAAGCCCAAGAGTTGGCTGAATTCAAGACCAATCTTCTTGGTGGAGTTCCAACAATTCTCACTTATGAGTTTGATGAGACTATGCTTCACGATCAAGACATCTCCTTTAAGGCATTCGACTCATATACTCGGGAATGGGCAGATTTCATCTTTGCAAACAGAAACAATCGCACAAGGGAGAATATTCATGCATTTGATGTTGTTTATGGTCCCATTGCAAATGACAAGGTTGGAGTGCAGATAAGAAATGTTTTGGAACACAACATTGACATGGACACATTCCTGGAACGCCTCCAATATATGAAAGGCATCACCTTCCAATATTTCTTTGCAACGGAAAAAGCCATTAAATTACTACGACAGATATGAGCGAGATTGATTATATGAACGAATGCACAGCAAGAGACCTCATTGTCATGCTGTCTGAGGAATACCAGATTGCCCCTTCCGAGGCGATGGACATTCTCTACAATTCGGAGACATACGCCAAACTGAAAGACCCCAAGACTGGGCTGTATTTCCAAAGTCCTGCCTACATCTATGGCTATCTTGATAAGGAAATAAAACAAGGGAGTTTGGCAACCGAATGAATATAGTAGTACAGACCCCTGCAAGCCTACCGCTTGTGGGGGTTTTTCATGTTTTTCCCCCTCTGACACCCCACTTTTTGCATTTTCTGTGAATTTGAGAGACATTATCTATGAATATTAGAATATTTTCTATGAATTTGAGAGAGATGTTTCCCTTTTCATGCTTATCTTTGCCCCCGAAATACTTATACGAACACGACATTATATATTGACAACATATTTTATTAACTTAAACCTAACATAATTATGAAGAAAATCTTTACGCTCATCAGCATGGCATTAGTGGCCATGAACATGAATGCTCAGGATGTTTACGATGCTGTCGTCGATGGCAAGTTGGCACCTGAGTTCGCCGCTGTCGCAGGAGAAGATGGTGGTGTAGCCAACAACGCATCAAATGGCAGGTCGGTCATCACCATCACGAAAGGCCAAGCCACTTGCACTGCCGTAGGTGGAACCACACCAGCCAAAGACGAAACAATTGGTGGCGACGCATTGCAAATCGTTCCTGGTGCAGCCCTTGAAGGTATGGAGAACACTTATGAAGTGGCATGGATTGGTGCTTGGAACGACATCAACTGGGGAATCAAGACCCAAGAGGACATCAATTTCTCTTATGTCACCGGCACGGGCATACCTTATGTGCAAATGCTTTGTGTCCAGAACAGCAAGGACGGAGAACTGATCGAGAACAGTTATTCAACCGATTATTTTTATTATAAACCAGATGGCTCTTGGGGTATTCCAATGTCAGGTTTGTATTACACGTTGAAAGCTACTGCCACGGGTGCCTTTAAGGTGAAGGTTGCTTTAGACAAAGGTGTTCATGACACCTATGTAGTGAACACCTCGACGATGAAAGCCGAACGGGTGCTGGCATCAGGCTACATTGACGGAGTGAACGACGGTGAAGGCAATAAGAAACTGCTCGCCTACGACGAAGTGGAGGCCATGAATGAAGCAATGGGAGAGGACTACCAGTACGTCATTGGTAATGGTGAAGCATTCTGGGGCTGGTTGTTCTTTGACGCACAGGAAGGCGAGACCTATTGGCTATTCCAGAAAGACGCGCAGATTGGTTTTGGCGGCTTCGAGTTTTATGAAGGGATGACCGCAGACGAACTCAATGGCGTCAAGCCCAAGCCCTACATCTACACCACACGTTTCAGCACCTACGAGGACGAAGAGACAGGTATACGCACGACGTGGAACGGAGAAAAAGCGGTCGGTAATGGTAAGTTTGCCGCTACAGACGAAGAGGGCGCACCTTTCAGCGACTTCTTCCAGAACGATGGCACAGCCATGCGCACAAGTTACTGCCTGTTGCCAGAAGATGTGCTGGCACACTCGGAAAAGTCACAAGCCCTGACCATTGCCTTCTGGGTGCGTGCCCAGGAAGATGCTGTCTCCTCAAATTATTTGATGACACCGCTCTTTACAGCCTACACCGCTGCACCTTCCAGTTATGGAAACACCTGGCCCATGATGGCATGCCAGTATCGTGGCGGGTTGCAGGTGAGCTGCAGTGGCTGGTCTGACTACACCGATGAACAGAACGTGGCTGGCGAGAACACCTACTATAATGGCGACACCGACTGGCTGGCAGACCACAAATGGCACTACTACACTGCTGTCTTCGAAGATGAGAATGCCAAGGTCTTCTTCGACGGTGTGCTGAAGAACGAGTGGAACAACGATGGTGTGACAAATACCCAGAAGGGACTCTTCACCGGCGGTGCATACCTCAAGTACGTGTGCCTCGGTGGCAATCAGGCATGGGACTGGAACGACAACGATGCACCTTTCGACTTTGCACGTCTGCTCATCCAAAACAGCAGCATGACCCCCGACATGATCAAGGCTCAGATGACCACCGACTTCCCCGGCTGGGAAGATTATCTGAATGAAGAGCCCGATGCAGTGGAAGACATCAGCGTGACCCCTCAGAACGAGAATGATGCCCTCTACAACACGGCAGGTCAACAGGTGGATGATGACTATCAGGGCATCGTCATCAAGAATGGAAAGAAGTACCTCAAGCGCTAAAAGGGTGAAAATGACTAAAATTACCATTTACTAAAATTACCTTTTTAACGTGAGTTCGGTATAAGAAG
>CAMJLI010000247.1 GCA_946406585.1 uncultured Prevotellaceae bacterium
GTTCATCCATTCGTTCGCGCTCCACCAACTGCAGGAAATCATTGATTTTCTGACTGGACTTGTCGCTTTTCACCGTCCGTTTCTCCATATCAGCAATAATGGGCTTGCCATCGGTATAGAAAAATACGGCATTCCCGTTGTCAAGATACATCTGGCAGACCTCATTTTTGGGCAATTTGCAGATGAAGGAGAATTGGCCGTTGACCACCGGACACGTCCCCATTTGCTCCAAAGTCACATTGCGCCTTATTGCAACCTCCTTCCCGCCCGAAGGTGCTGTGCCGGATATCTGGCATTCCACCATTTCTTTCTCCACCAATTCATTCATCAGCATGCTGTTGTAGACGATGGTCTTCGACACTTGAGAGGTGGTGATTTCTGAGGTTCCTGACGATGCGTGTGTGACATCAGAGACCCTGTCGCCTTCATAGATTTCACTCTTCTTGTAAATCAAGTAGCAGGAATAGGCCAGGATGCTCTTCAGGTTTTCATCCTTTTCGTTATCCACTAAGGGTTGGATGCAGTTCAACAGGTCGAAATACTGTTGCTGGGTCAGTTGGCCAGAGAATGCGTTGCACGTCTTGTTGAGCACCACCCCAGCCGCCATCCGTCCCTGTGGGGTCTCGCGCTGGAATATCTCACAGGTGCGTTTCACCTTTGCCATGAACAAATCTACGGTCATTGCTTCAGACGAGGTGTCATACCTCATTTGAACATCAAAAGCCATCCCCTCTGATTCTACCGCTTGCGGCTTATACTGGGCAATGAAAGGTCTGTCGTCCCACTTCCTTCCGCTGACTTCATAAATCGTTCCATCCATCAGGTATACATTACCGATACTTTTGTCCGGGTCGATGGTCTGGTCCCATATCAGCAGCAAGGCATAGAACTTCCCGTCAGGTTCATCAAAAGAAATGAGACGGATATTCTTGTTGGAGTCGAAAGCCACCTGCTGGGTCATCGGGTGGAGGTCGTCGGTCTTGAATTGGAACATGACACCCGGCAGGGGTGAGTCGCCGTCGCTTGCATCATGGATGTAGATGGTCTTGGCATTGACGGCCTCCGTCCTGTAGGCTGTCTCCAATTCCAACAACCGGGGAGTAAACAGCGGTCCGTTAAAGTCGCCGGCAGGCTCTTCTTCCATCACAAATTGCTGGGCAAACTGATAGACATTGACCCCATCTTTGGAAGAACCGGTTTTTTGCACATTATACTCCTTTGATGCAACAAAGGCATTCAGTTTTTCCCGTATGTTGTTGGGATGAGTAGGCTGTGCGCCGCAGGTTATGGCCATCAGCGTTAAAGCGATTGCTAAAATATGTCTATTCTTCATCTTGCACTGTTTTTACGTTATACATGTTGTCTGCCGTTTGCGGACGACCTTCTTTGTCGAGGTTGTGCATGATGTAACTGCTGACCATGCGCTGCAGTCGCTCGTCAGCACGTATCACTTTGTTCATCCGCTCTATGTAGAGGCTTTCGTCCACATGGGCCAATTCGCGTTCTATCTTGTCGATATAATAATCCAGGCTATCTGCCGTTGAGGTGCCGTTTGCAGTTTTGTGAACAGCCGATGCAGTGTGGGGTTGCTGACTGGCAGAGGTGGCTCTCGCGCCCCCAGACTTTTCCTGTGCCATCATTGGTGCCTGGTCTGCTTGGGGAGTATTCACAGCGGGGCTCTGTATCTCCGTTTGTTGACTTTCGATGTCACTACTTGGCGATACAGGCTTGTTTGGCTGTTCCCGCTGCTTTGTCTGCTGTGCCACCACTGTACCTTTCTCTGTATTGCTACCATTTGGTGTGTAATGTAACGCCAGTAACAGCAGGATGCCGGCGGCAACGGCACCGATGGCGGCATAGAGCCATGTGCTACGGTGCTTGGGCTTCTCCTCCTCCTGTTCGATGCGCTGCATCAGGCGGTCGGTGAAGTCATTCGGCAGTGTCATCCTTTCGGCAGCCTCGTTCTTGTGCTGCAAGGCATGGCGCAGTCCCTGGTCTTTATATTCTTCAGTTTTCATTTTTCACTTTTCACTTAATGGATTCTTCACTCTTCACTTTCCATCCTGTTCAAGGGCTTTGATGGTGATGGCAAGTCTTTTGCGTATCCATTGCAGCCGCGATCGGAGATAACTTTCCTCATGCTCTGTAATGCCGGCGATTTCCCGAATTGGGCGGTTGTCAAAGTAGTAGAGGTTGAGCAGCATCTGGTCGTCGGGCTTCAGCGTGTCGATGGCTCTTTCCATGTGCGCCACCCGGTCGGGGGAGGTGTTTCCCAACAGGGCATCGGTTTCTTCGTCGGCGATGGTCTCAAGCCTGTGTTGGTCGAACTCTACGATGGCAACTCGCCTGTGATGCTGTCGGTAGTGCTTCAGTGCCGTGTGGTAGGCTATGCGCATGAGCCATGTATGGAAACTGGCTTTTCGCGCATCATAGCGGGCAAGGCTTTGGAAGGCTTCAAACAGTGTGTCTTGTGTGGTTTCCTCTGCTTCTTCTGGCGAAGGAATCAGGCGTGCCACCATTCGCAGCACCTGCCCGGCATATCGTCCTGCAAGGTGGCGGAACAGTCCTGTCTGTCCGTCGAGGATGCTGCGTATGAGCAGCGTCTCATCTTGTATGGTTGGGGATGTATTGCCTGTTTTTGTTTCCATTCGCTTGATGTCTTCTACTTGTATATTACCACCTTTTGGGAAAATATATAATAGCAGTGCTAATTATTTAACGAAAGAGAACGGAAAAAGTTGTGTGGAACAAGTAGAGAGGCCCCGTAGTTCTGGTAAGAATACTAACACAAAGAATGAGGGTGTTTCAAAATGATTATTTAGTCGCCTGCGGCGAGAACCAACGGTCGCTGTTCGCGAAGCGAGGGAAAGTAAATCTAACAAATCTATCCAAATTTTTCAAATCTTTTTCTATTAGGGGTTTGATTCGGTAGATTACCTCCCTTCGGTCAGAGGGTCTTCGACAAATCTCGTGTTCGTAATTCAACATAAGAAGGTGGAAACTTCAGTCAATAATAAGAGACTGCAAAATAACAAAAAAACTGGTTAAAAAGAGAAAGCAAAACCTATATTGCACACCCCAAGGCATCCATAGCCTATTTCAGCAACAAATTTCAATGGGCCGGTTCCTACACTGATTCCAATAGGTGACACTTGATAAGCCATGCGCCATTTCTTCTCATCGAAGTTTTCTTTACTGATGATAGAACCGTATGGCTGGTTTTCGTTGTCGTATTTCCATTCCTCTATGTCGTACCTGAGGTGATGGCGCATCACACCCATCAAGACACGAGAGAACAGACGATAGGTTGGTGCCTCATACCATGTGTATCTTACCGAAGGAGCAAATGAGAAACTGCGACACTTGGAGAAGCCTTGGGTGATGGTGCTAGGATGGTTTTGCTTGTTTTCTTCTGTGACGTAAAAATACTCATCGGTGTAGTTCTCAGAAGAATAACCCCATGCCATCATGGCACCAATGTCCCATTTCCTGTTGAGACGGTAGTGGTATTCCATTTTTCCCACGATAT
>CAMJLI010000248.1 GCA_946406585.1 uncultured Prevotellaceae bacterium
AGAGATAGAGAGAGGCGGAGCTTTATCAAAAACGGGATAAGATTTTGTGGTTCTTGCAAAAAGTATTATCTTTGCACTCGATTTGCAAAGTGCAAGTTAAGGGGTGCCCTCCAATTGGCGGGCTGAGATCACACCCTCATACCTGATCCGGGTAATGCCGGCGTAGGAATCAGTGCTTCCCTTCCCCCTTATTGTATACATTAATTAAAATAAGGAAAATGAAAAGATTTTTATTGGCATGCATGACCTTGCCATTTTGTGCAAGCATGACAAGCCAGACAACCGACTCCTTGCGCTTGGAGGAGTTGCAAGACGTTGTCGTGCAAGGCGTTCGCGCACAGAAAAATGCCCCATACGCCATCACCAACATCAAAAAGGCCGAATTGCAGTCATTCTCCACCACCGGCCAAGAATTGCCATTCCTCTTCTCCCGCACTCCTGGCATACTATCATGGAGCGAGAACGGCCTTGGCACCGGCACCACATACATGCGAATTCGCGGTGCAGGCGACTCCCGCATCAATGTCACCATCGACGGCGTGCCCCTCAACTCGCCAGAAGACCAATGCGTCTTTTGGGCGAACATGAACAGCTATGCCTCATTATTGGGAAGTGTCCAGATACAGCGCGGAGTGGGTTCATCGACAAATGGTGATGGTGCCTTTGGTGGCAGCATCTCGTTGATGACAAAAGCCGCCGCCACAGAACCATCAGCTGAGTTGTCTGCCTCATACGGTTCATACAACACCTTCAACGTGGGTGGTTCGTTCACCACCGGACTAATGCATGACCATTTAGAGATAAGCGGAGCCTATCACGAGACCAACACCGACGGTTTCATCCACGGCACACAAGGACGCTCTGGCAGTTACAATGGCAATGTGAATTACCTGAATGGAAATTTCATTCTTTCCTACAAAAACATAGGCAATTTCGAGAAGACCGGCCAAGCATGGAATGGTGTGACAGCAGGCGACAACGACCTTTCGCTGATGGACGGGACATACGGAGAACACACCGGCATCCGCACCTATAAAGACCTCTATGAAAGAGGACTTGGCAAATACAACACGCTATACGAGACCCTGAATTATGATGCTGACGGCCAATTTGCAAAAGATGCAAGCCAGAACTACACCACCCACCGATACACCATGGCCGATGGAAGCCTGTGGCGCCAAGCCACCGACAATTTCTGGCAAAACCACAACATCCTTTCCGCCACCTGGTACATTTCCTCCAAAGTGAAAACCAGCGCATCACTACACTACACCCATGGCTATGGTTATTACAACGAACTTCGCCCCAACAACAAATTGAGCAAATTTGGTATTCAAAACTACACCACCTCTGATGGAAGCACCCTAAAACGCACCGACTTCATACGCAAGAAAGGGTTGAAACAAGACACATACGGCATTGTGTGGAATGCGAGTTACAAGGACAACCATTGGGATGTCATAGGCGGAATCAACTTGCAGCAATTCAAAGGCAACCATTTTGGATACATCACCTACATATCAAACAAAGAGTTGAGCCAGAAATTGCTTGCTAACGGCAAGTACCAATACTATGACTCAGATGCTGACAAAGGCGACTACAGTGGATATCTGAAAGGTTCATACATGATATTGAAAAACCTTTCCTTTTTTGGCGACGTGCAATACAGACATGTGAATTACAGCACCGACGGCGTCAACGACAAGTTCTATTCCAACGATGACGGCACCTATTCAAACCAAAGGATCGACATCGACAAGAAATATGACTTTATAAACCTGAAAGGCGGCATTAGTTACAAGAATTCCAACCATCATGCATACGCCTCTGTAGCAAGCAGCAATCGAGAACCAGAGCGCAACAATTTCACCGACAATGGCAGCTATCCTGCTCCAAGGGCAGAAAAACTGCTGGATTTTGAACTTGGCTACAACTACAGCAGCAAGAACCTGCGTGCCGGAGCGAACCTCTACTACATGAAATACACCGACCAATTTGTCCAGACAGGTGCAGTAAGCGACATAGGCGAACAACTCACCACCAACATAAAAGACTCCTATCGGGCAGGTATTGAATTGACAGCAGGATGGGACATCACTCCTTGGCTGACAATAGAAGGCAATGCCGCCCTCAGCAAGAACATTATCAAGGACTTTGACGAGGTGGTGGAAGACTGGGACAACGGAGAGCGCACCATTCATTACGACAACTCCACCCTCGCCTTCTCTCCCTCTGCCATTCTTAATGGCTTCGCCATTGTACACTTCAAAGGATGGCAAGGCATCTGGCACACCAACTATGTGAGCAGACAATACCTTGACAACACCGAAAATGATGCCCGTTCGCTGCCATGCTACAGCACGTCAGACATAAGCATAAGCCACACCGCCAAGGTAAGCAAGGCACTCGGCATAAAAGAATTGACGATAGGCATGAACCTCAACAACCTTTTCAGTCGCCGCTATGCCAGCAGCGGATGGGTGTATTCTGCCATCTGCGACAGTTATGGCCACCCCAACGAGAACCGTTATTACCAGATAGGATTCATACCCATGTCGGGATTCACAGCCATGGGCAACATTACACTCAGATTCTGACAAGATGATAGAATTCATTGAATCTCATTGGCTTGACATGCTCACCACGATACTTGGGTTAGCCTATATCATACTCGAGTATCGTGCGAGCATTTGGCTTTGGGCAGTAGGCTTTGTGATGCAAAGTCTTGGCATTGTGTTGTATTATCAGAAAGGTCTGTATGCCGACTGTGGAATGGAGTTCTACTACCTCGCAATGACTGTATATGGCTTCATCCATTGGGTACGCCCCAAAAAGGGCCATGAAACCGGTGGCAACGAACGAGCCATCACACACTTCCCCTTGCGCTTGGCCATCGCCTGGTCTTTCATCACATTGATTGCATGGGGAGTGCTGTATTGGTTTCTTACCACTTTCACTAATTCCACCGTCCCCTTGGCCGACTCATTCACCACGGCCCTTTCCTTTGTTGGAATCTGGGCACTTGCCCGCAAATACCTTGAGCAATGGCTCATATGGATTGTTGTTGACATTGTAACATTCATACTCTATTTCTACAAAGACATACCTTTCAAAGGCAGCCTTTATTGCCTGTATTCCATTATAGCCATATTCGGCTATTTCAAATGGAAAAAGCTTTGTAAGAAAGAAGGTTAACAAAAGCCCATTATAGCCCAAATAACGCGAAAAACAAAAAATTGTTTGCGGACACACAGTTAAATAATCTCAATTTTTACAAATTTGGGTATGTAAAATTTGCCGGTTTGAAATAAATTTTGTATATTTGCAGTTGAATTTTACAAGTGTACTAAATACCCTTGTAAAACATAACACAAAAAGACGATTTAGACAAAGACAATAATAATTTTCGCTAAAGTCTCACTCATTTGTGAGATGAAAGTCCCCTCGTGAGAGTCGACATCTTTGAGTTAATTTTTTTAGTAAGTTATAGATATGCACCAGGTCGTGAGACTCGGTGCATGTTTTTT
>CAMJLI010000249.1 GCA_946406585.1 uncultured Prevotellaceae bacterium
ACCCTAGATATCCTAGAAAACCCTCTTTCTCCGCAGGCCGAGGTTCCGCCTCGGCAATGAAAACAAAAACTTTGTATTTTGTTTTGCATTCCGCTCGGCTTGCACTATCTTTGCAAGATAAAACCAAAAGAAAATGCAACAGACACTTATCATTTACAATACACTTACAAGAAGAAAGGAAGCTTTCAAGCCCCTCAACGCACCCAATGTGGGTTTGTATGTCTGCGGACCAACAGTTTATGGCGACCCACACCTGGGACATGCACGTCCAGCCATCACTTTCGACATCCTTTTCAGATATCTGAAGCATCTCGGATACAAGGTGCGCTATGTGCGCAACATCACCGACGTGGGCCATCTGGAGCATGATGCCGACGAGGGCGACGACAAGATAGCAAAGAAGGCGCGCCTGGAACAACTGGAACCCATGGAGGTGGCACAATACTACACCAACAGATACCACAAGGCCATGGAGGCGCTCAACGTGTTGCCGCCAAGCATCGAGCCTCATGCCACAGGACACATAATCGAACAGCAACAGCTCGTAAAGGAAATCCTCGACAACGGCTTCGCATACATCAGCAACGGCAGCGTCTATTTCGACGTGGAGAAATACAACAAAGCACATGGCTACGGCATTCTCTCAGGGCGCAACCTCGAAAATGTGATAAATGCCAGCCGCGAACTCGACGGCGTGGGAGAAAAGCACAACCAAGCCGACTTCGCATTGTGGAAGAAGGCACAGCCCGAACATATCATGAGATGGCCAAGCGAATGGAGCGACGGATTCCCGGGATGGCACTGCGAATGCACCGCCATGGGAAGAAAATACCTCGGCTCACACTTCGACATCCACGGCGGAGGCATGGACCTCATCTTCCCGCACCATGAATGCGAGATAGCACAAGCCGTGGCAAGCCAAGGCGACCAGATGGTGAAATACTGGATGCACAACAACATGATCACCATCAACGGACAGAAGATGGGAAAGAGCCTCAACAACTTCATCACCCTCGAACAGTTCTTCACAGGCGACAACCCCACCCTCTCACAGGCTTTCACACCAATGACCATCAGGTTCTTCATCCTCTCCGCTCACTACAGAGGCACTGTCGACTTCTCCAACGATGCCCTGAAAGCCAGTGCAAAGGGACTGGAAAGACTCCTCAGCGGCATTGCCGACATGGAAAGAATCTCTCCTGCAAAAACCTCCGACAACGCCACCCACGACCTCGTGTCAGGACTGCGCCAACGCTGCTACGACGCCATGAACGACGACCTGCAGACACCTGTCGTCATCAGCACACTCTTCGAGGCATGCCACCTGGTCAACGTACTGCTCGACCACAAGGCAACAATCAGCGCCGAAGACCTGAAAGAACTCAGCGACACCATGCACCTCTTCACCTTCGACCTGCTCGGACTAAAACCAGAGAAGGGACAGTCGAACGACGCACGCGAGGAAGCTTTCGGCAAGGTGGTTGACATGGTTCTCGACCTAAGGGCAAAAGCCAAAGCCGCCAAAGACTGGGCCACCAGCGACCAGATACGCGACGCTCTCAGCGCAGCAGGGTTCGAGGTGAAAGACACCAAGGACGGCGTGACTTGGAAACTTAACAAATAGACAACAACCAGCACATACTGACACCATGAAGAATACGAACAAATGCCCGTCATGCGGCCAACAAATATACAGATATGCCCAAGTGTGCCCATATTGCAAAAGTGAGACCCACTTCAAGTCTGTCGACGAGGAACAATCACAAGAACAAGAGAATGACATCCCCGTAGATGAGGAGCGTATCGACAATGAAGTTGACAATGCCCAAGACATGGTGCCAGAGGCTGATGTGGAAACCAACAACGAGGACGTGTCTGAGAGCCATGACCGAGAGGGGCATCTCAACAAGTATCTCGGTCATCTGAAAAAGGACACCGAGAAGGTGAAAGACGAATACAAAAAGAAAATAGGCAGCAAGTATTCCTCATCCACCATCTTCATAGGATTCGTCATAGCCTTGCTGTCAATCATCGTCCTCTGCTTCTACATCGCCGTGCAAATGATGGAGAAGAAGACTTTCAGCCTCAGCGGTTCGGTGGACAACACCATGAAGGAAGTCATCGACAGTGTGGAAGGAAAGTTATACCAGAGTTCCACCATCGTGGCAAAATTCCCCGACCGCGAGCGCCATTGCCTCTTCTACCTGCAAGACAGCCATCTGAGAATCTTCGACGCCAAGGACAAGTCGGACAAGGAAATCGACCTCACGGCACTCAACCCCAAGGCCATCGTCGACTTCAACGGCAGCGGCGTGCTCAATGCATACCTCAGCGCCGACAAGAACTACATCATAGTGGTGGCATCCCGCAATTCGTCCAACACCGAATTCGGACTCTACCGCCTGGACTCCAACCCCGCCAGTCCAATACTCGAATTCCTCGACAAGGGACGTGTCTCACTTGAGAAAGACCGCTATGTGGTGAGTTCCGGCCCTCGTGTGGCCACCTACGACATCAACGGCAACAAGATGAGTGGTTTGAGCAGTACGGAATTTGAAAACATGCCACAGCCAAAGGTGGAGGCTCCAGTGAGGCAAGAGGTGAAGAAAAAAGAGCCGATACCCGACCTTCCTCCACGCGAGAAAGTGACCGAGCAGATACGACCTACCATCGACCTGGGACCCAAACCAAAGGTGGAAGTGCCTGAGCGACCCAACATCAAACCTATAGATGTGCCCACAAGTGGCAAATGACGGCACATGAAACGATATGGACTTACTTTGGCCTATCTGATAGGCATGCATCTGGCAGGGCTGTTTGCCCTGTCACTTTTTCGAGGGGTGCAATTCCTGTCTCTTCACGGCATGATGCAGCCGGGGAGTGACGCTCCCGCAGCCATGGCATTTGTCAAGGGACTGTGGTTCGACAATGTCATGCTCTGCTACGTCATGCTCCTGCCACTCACAGTATTGCTGTCCTTCTCCATATTCAGCTTACACACCAAGGCACTGAGGCGCATGGCGTCAATATGGACATGCATCCTGATGACGGTGCTCATGGGCCTGTCGGCTGCCAACATCCCCTACTTTGCCTATTTCTTCAAGAATCTCGACGCCTCCATATTCGGATGGTTCGGCTACGTGGGCACCACCGCCGGAATGCTCTTTGGCGAAGTGTCATATTGGGCTTACATCCTCCTCTTCGCCGTCATGGTGCTCCTGTTCTGCTGGTGCATGCGCAAATGGCGGAAAGCCATCGACAAGAAGATAGGCGCCATCAGGCGTGGCAGGGGAAAGCGATGGTGGCCACTGCGCCTCGTCATGACAGTGGCCATGATAGCACTATGCATCTTCGGCATACGGGGCAGAGTGGGCTACAACCCCATAAAAGTGAGCCAAGCATATTATTGCGACGACCCCTTTCTCAACCAATTGGGCATATCCCCTGCCTACAACCTTGTGACAAGCGTGCTCGACGGAATGCGCAAGGAGAATGCCGAACTGCAACTAATGCCTTA
>CAMJLI010000250.1 GCA_946406585.1 uncultured Prevotellaceae bacterium
CGCATCTCACCTATCGAACCATAGTCGGTCACCACGAAGCCCTTGAAATTCCATTGCTCGCGCAAGAGGGTGGTCAACAGCCAGCAACTGGCGGTGGCGGGTTCGTAGTCTATCGTGTTGAAGGACGACATCACGCTGCCCACGCCAGCATCCACTGCGGCACGGTAGGGAGCGAGGTAGTCGTTGTACATCCTCACACGACTCATATCGGTCACATTATAATCCAGGCCTGACTCCGCAGCACCGTAAAGGGCGAAATGCTTCACGCATGCCATCACCTCGTCGGTGGCATACCGTCCACCGTTGCGCTTGTCGCCTTGGTACCCCTGCACCATGGCCTTGGCGATTTCGCTTCCCAAGAACGGGTCTTCGCCGGCACTCTCGGCGATGCGTCCCCATCGGGCGTCGCGGCAGATGTCGACCATCGGACTATAGACCCAGGGTATGCCGTCTGCCGTGGCTTCGATGGCGGCTGTCCGGGCTGCCTGTCTTACCTTCTCTATGTCCCACGTGCACGACATGGCAAGGGGGATGGGGAAGATGGTGTGATAGCCATGGATGACATCGAGGCCGAACAGCAGCGGGATGCCCAGACGTGATTTCTCCACGGCATATTGCTGCACTTCGCGGATGCGGTCCACTCCCATCAGACTGAGGAAACCGCCCACCTCGCCGTTGAGGATGGACTGGTCTTCCACGCCCTTCTGGCCGACACCGGTGTTCAACTGGCCTGCATCGAGCAGGTTGAGTTGTCCGAGTTTCTCCTCAAGGGTCATGCGCGACATCAACTCGTTGATGTATTCGTCTTTGGTTTGTGTGATCTTCTTGGGTTTCTTTGCCCACATGGCTGTCGGCAGCAGGAGTACTGCGACCAAGGTCAATAATGCAGTTTTTTTCATGTCTTTTGGTATTATGTGTTTTCTTTTCCGTGGTGGTGGTGGATTGTTCCGTCAATCCACAAATAACATGCAAATATACTTCTTCTTTTTCAATCATTGTCAGAAAACGCTTGCTTTAACATGTTTTTGCCCCATTTGCTTACATTATGTAACATCCATCAATGAGAGAGCCACAAATGGCACATTAAAAATCAAATTCTCATATAGACAGGTTCAATAATCCGGGATTTTTATCTAAATTTGCAATGTAAAGAAATAATCCACAAAAAGATACCTGAAATGATGAAGAAAATCATGCTCCTGCTGGCCTGTGCCATCATTGTGACAGTTGCCAACGCGACTGACCTGAAACATTGCAAAATAGCATATGACCGAAACGATGCGCCATTGGTGTCGAAGATGGCCACCACACTCTGTGATGACATTGAGCGTGTGACCGGATACCGGCCTCCTGTTGTCAACAAGATGGCGAAAGGGCCTGTGGTGGTTCTTTCGACTGTAGACAGGCTTGCCAAACTCTGCCCCGGCATCAAGGCGGACGAGTTGCGTGGCTCTTGGGAACGGTACAAGATAACAACTAAAGGAAACCGCCTTGTCATCATCGGCAGCGATGCGCGCGGACTGGCCTACGGAGTGCTGCATGTCAGCGAACAGATAGGTGTCTCTCCGTGGTATTGGTGGGCCGATGTCCCCATCAAGAAAAAGAGCAGCCTCGACTACAAGGAGAACATCCTCTCTGAGTCACCAACAATAAAATACCGTGGCTTCTTCATCAACGACGAGGACTGGGGACTGAAGACATGGGCGGCAAGGAACTTCGAAAAAGACCTGAACGACATCGGTCCCAAGACATACGACAAGGTGTGCGAACTTATCCTTCGGTTGAGGGGCAACATGCTTGCACCTGCCATGCATACATGCACAGGTGCTTTCTACAGCCACCCGGGAAGTCAGGTGGCTGCCGACGCATGGGGCATCATGATTACCACAAGCCACTGTGAGCCAATGCTGTTCAACAATGCCGCACCATCGGAATGGGAGAAGCAGCGCGACGGGGAATGGAACTACCTCACCAACAAACAGACAATCTGGAAGAAATTCGACGACAGACTGCGGGAGACTGCATCATACGACAACATCTACACGATGGGCATGCGCGGCTTGCATGACGAAGCCATGAAAGGCTCCACAGACCCGAAGGTCAGGGCACGCACCTTGGAACAGGTCTTTGCCGACCAAAGGGAGATCCTTCAACGCCACAAGGGGAAGGCTGTGGAGGATATCCCACAGATCTTCGTGCCCTACAAGGAGACTCTCGACATCTACGATGCAGGACTGAAAGTGCCCGACGACATCACCATCGTATGGCCTGACGACAACTACGGATACATGAAACGTGTCAGCAATGCCGCCGAAAGACAACGCAAGGGTGCTGCCGGCGTGTATTACCACATCAGCTATTTGGGCACGCCACACGACAACTTGTGGATAGCCACCACCGCCCCTGCCCTGATGTACGAAGAACTGAAGAAAGCATACGATGCAGGAGCCAACCGCTACTGGCTGCTCAACGTGGGGGACATCAAGCCCATGGAAATGGAGGTTCAGCAATTCTTCGACATGGCATGGGACATCAAGGCATTCAGCTATGAGAACGTCAATAGCCACCAGGCAAGATGGCTCGCCAAAATCTATGGCTCCAAATACGAAAACCAATTCCAGCATTTGCTCGACACTTATTACCGCCTGGCATGGCAGCGCAAACCTGAATTCATGGGGTATGAGATAGAATGGGACAACCGCGAGAACGAGAGGCTGCACGACAGCGACTTCTCATTTGCCGACGGCTCTGCGCAACAACGACTGGATGAATACAAATCCATCTCCGACCTCATCCACAAGATAACAATGTCTCTGCCAGCCGACCACAGGGCGTCACTGTTCGAGATGCTGGGTTATTCTGTGAAGTCGGCATACCAGATGAACATGAAATTCCTCATGGCCCAGCAAAACCATGAGACAGGCAGTGAGTTGTCGGCCCAAAAAGCACGCATGGCCAACGACAGCCTGCAGTCATTAGTCAAAGAATACAATGGGCTTCTCGATGGCAAATGGAACCAGATGATGTCGGAGATTCCTCCTGGCATAGTGGCACAGTACCAAAAGATGCCTGAACTGGTCACGTCTCCCACCAACCAATTCAAACTCCCTGCGGAACAGCACTACACCACATTGCCCAACATCATCCCGCTCAGAAAGGCAACGGCAAAAGCTCCTTTCCGCCTTATCGAGGGCATGGGAGCCGACTGGACGGTGCTGCAACTGGGTGAGCCGATGGATGGGGTGCAAGACCCTGCAAGCCTCTCCTCACAGCACATCGACCTCGACTTCGAGACTGCTGCAGATGCCGACTCGGTGAAGATTTGCATCTCATGTGTCCCCGTATGGCCTGTCGGCCTCGACCGCAGCAATCGTTTTGGCATCAGCATAGATGGCAGCAAGCCCATGGTCTGCGAGAACAAGTTTGAGGAATGGTCGGCTTCTTGGAAACGCCAAGTTCTGGAAAACAGGAAGGATTTCATGCTTGACTTCCCACTCGAGAA
>CAMJLI010000251.1 GCA_946406585.1 uncultured Prevotellaceae bacterium
AAGTAGATGTCATAGGAAGTCACCACCAGCTTCAGTTTCAATGCCTGGAATGATGCTCTGCGGATAATCATTTCGATGTCAAACAGGGTCGGTTCGCAGTTGTCAATCCGCTGTGCAAACTCCTTGTCCCTGCGTCCTATCTTCTTGATGATCTTGTCAATGTCATTCTCATAGATGTTCCACTTGTTTCTGCTGACATAGTGCTTGGGCCTGTTAACCAACATGATATTGAGGACAAGGCACGTCGACTTGACAAGGCGGTTGCCTTGTTGTGTGATGTACTGCCTTTTCACCCTTGGTATGACAGCATGGTATTTAGTGCTGTTGGAATTGATGATGTCCGCAATCCTGTACAGTAGTTCTGTCTTCATGTCAACAAAAGAGTTAAGCTGTATTGTCTGATGTCAGCCCAGTGTACAGAAATGACTAAGTACGTCCCAGTTTTGCATGGCCTGAATAAAGTCGAATTTGTCGGTATGAGCCGCCAGGTCTGATTCCAACTCGCTTTCCATTGTGTCAAGCGAGTCGTAGATAGAGATGGTCAAGTCGCTGACCATTCCTCGGTTGTCAGAGACCAGGTTGAACTTGAACATATTGCGGCCAGACTTCGGGCTTGTGAAGAAACAGCAGTGATGAACCTTGCTGTTGTTCTTGTCGGTGCCGTGATACAACAATGCAAGTTCCATGTCATCTTCGAGCAGTTCCATTACAAAGCCGATAGGGAATGGCTCTTCCAACGTGTAATACAGGATGGCGTATTCGTCTGTGATGTCGGTCTCTTCAGGGGAAGAGTCGCCGAGAAGCTTGGGCAGCATGAGAGGTGCCAAGGCCATGAATTTGGTTATTTCTTCTTTAATCATATTTTGGACAATTTATAGTGTTAGTATATACATTTTCAGAAGTTGCTGGGGGAGGAGATAGTTCAAGGCCCTCTGGTCGATGTTGAATGTCCGGGCAAACTTGACGGATTTCGGCAGCTGGGACATGATGTAGCTGAAATGACCGTGGTCATTAGGTGTCAGCATGACGATGGATAGCTGGTCGATGCTGATGAACGGCTGGATGATCATCCATAGATAGGCATTCCCCTGTTCCTTGCTTTTCATCTGCTGCTTGTTGATGTCTGTTATGCAGACCGTGGAGTTCTGCAGCAATCGCCTGACGGTTCTCATCGACATGTATATCACGGCTTCCCTTGCAGGAATTTTACCGTTCTTTGCCGCGATGAAGATTTCACGACATATCGTCTCTGTGTCCATTGTGATGTCTGACAGGGGCTCGTTGTCCATTTCGTAGAGCCGTGACAGAAAAGAGCGGAAGAGGATGTCTTCCTTGGCGATATAGTCGAGCATTGCCGCCTTGTTATGAATGCCCTTCGACTTCACCTCTTTGAGGAAAGCACGGTATCTTGACAGTATGTTTGATTTGCTTTCCTCTTCTATCTGTATGCTGTCAAGAGCAAGAAAAAAGGGTGCGGCATCATTGACAGCTTGATGAAGTTCCTGGTCGTCATGGAAGACCGATGACTGTTCCTTTATTTTCAGGACATCCTCGTATGAATACCTCCAGGTCTCGGTCAGCCTTATCAGCTCAAAACGCACGGAGTCGTGTATGGAGGCATAGTAATTGGCGCAGTGGATGTTCTTGATGAAGGTAGAGTCTTTCATCAGATAGTGGTAAACGGTATCAGCCATTTCCTTCCAGTTATTCAGCTCTTTGCAGAACTCGTTGGTGTTGGACTTGGTGACAACCTTAATGGAGTTAAGATATTCCTGATAGGCCATAAGGGCATCTTCAGGAGACTTGAAGTCGAGTTTGTCATTATCGGAGCATGATGAGCAAACGAGCAGAATGAAGGCTGTCAACAATAGTGGCAGCTTAAAGCATTTGTCATGCTTTGATGAAAAAGTATTTTTTCTCATAGATGATATGGACAGGAGTTATTTTTCAGATTGCAAAGATATGACATTTTGCTCAAAATATTAAAACTATTGCCCATTATTTTAATATTTGGTATCATTTAATTGTAAAGTAGAACCAAATAGAACCAATATATCAACAAATCTGTGTTAAAGTTAGTAAAACATTGTGTTTATAGGAGATTTAAGGACTATCTTTGCAGATGATTTCAGGTGAATAATCAGCAATATGAAACATATAGGATATATAAATAATGCTCAAAATATTGATATAGTCAATAGAGGTTTGCCTCTATTGAAGCAGCACCAATGCCATACTATCTACATCGAGGATATGGAAGACAAGGAACGGCTGGCATGGAAGCGTTTCGTCTCAGAACTTGGGGAAGGTGATGTTGCCGTCCTCCTGTCGTTCAATAACGCTTTCAAAAGCTTCAATGAACTGATGTTTTTCCTTAAACTGTGTTCCGGAAAGCGAGTCAGAATCATCTCGGTCCAAGACGCTTTGGACTCTTCCGATGAGCTGTTTCCCCATCAAGGAACACGGTGCATCTTGTCGGTCTTAGCCGGATTGTCAACAAAGAACGCGGAGGAGTATGATGACTTCGAGGCAGAGCTGATTTCCGAAAAACGTCAGGAAAAGAAGCTGAAGAAGTACAGGATGGTCATCAATATGTACAATGCCGGGTACAGTATCAGGGAAATCATGTCGAAGACCGGCTATCGTGGAAAGAGCAATATCTACAGGGTCCTCCATATGTACAATGTGGAACTGGGGTACCCGACGATGGTTCGGACAAGACCATTTGAAGGAGATGTCATCCAACGAAACCTTTGAAACAGCAGTCGGATGAAAAAATACAAGTATAGCAGCAAAGGTTTTTACGCCTTCACTTTCTCTCTCCTGATGATTGGCGCAATCATTACAGGAATAGGATTAGCCGTTTTGTTTTCCGGCCATGTCTTGTCAGCCCATGCACAGTTTCGTCTATGGGTGGTCATCATTACCTTTTTCTTCATTGCCGTATTCTCTTTGATACGGCTCATCATAGATATTGCAACCATCATCATCAACTATCTTAAAAAGAAAAGGCAATGACAGTATATATTGCAGAAAAGCCAGATATTGCATCGGCGATTGCTTCCTACTTGTGGAACGATTATCCTGCTTGCAGGAACAAGCATTGCTACCAGAAAGGTGATGTCATCGTGACATGGGCATACGGCCATATCCTGATGACGGCCATGCCGGAGGCATACGGCAAGGAATATGCGGATTTCAGCAAGTACCCCATATTTCCCACAGCATGGAAGAAAAACCCTTCTCCTTCGACCAAGGAACAGTTTGAGTACATCCGCTCTGTATTGAAGAAGGCCGATGTCGTTGTCAACGGCGGTGACCCGGACAGGGAAGGCCAACTGCTCATCGACGAGATACTGGAGTATGTCAGCTATAAAGGTGAAGTGCGACGCATACTCATCAACGCCAAAGACCCCGACAGCATGAAGAGGGCTTTCGACGGCATAGTACCGAATGAGAAGTTCCGTCCTCTTTATCATGCAGGGATGGCAA
>CAMJLI010000252.1 GCA_946406585.1 uncultured Prevotellaceae bacterium
CCTTGATGAAAACCGACTTCATCAAGGATTTGCTCGAAAGCATTGATGATGTCTTCGCGTTCCTCGGTCTCTATAAATGAAGACCGACGGTCGAGTTTGTTGAATCCTTCTATATAGTCGATGGCTATGCGATTGACAGCAGTTAAATCTATTTCCGGATGACTCATCTCTTCTATAATCCGACGACGTGTTTCTTTCCAAAGTGCTACAGATTTGGTATATCTTGACTTCGGCACGAACTCGCTTCCATCCCAATGACGCAAAGGATTGTTCAGATTCTCATGAAGCCATTCGTCAGAGCGCAATTTTAAGACTTGCAAGTCTTGAATCTTTCCCTTATACAACCTTCTTATTTTCTTTCCTGCTTCGGCTGGGACACTCTCAAGCCAAAGGTTTCTCAGTTGCAGAAGGTTTTCTGGACGAGGAAAATCATCCGCAGAAAAGCCAAACAAATCCCAAAACGTCAATGTTTCCAATTCGGGTAGCTTCGATATCTCGGCCACATCATGGATATAACCTGGTTTTCCCAACATCCATAGCTTCATCAGGCATGGGAATTGAGATGGAATATTGCATAAGCTGTAATCCTGAATACGGTTGAGGTGCAGTTCTGTCAGCTTTTTCAATCCTATGTCCGGTAAACAATCTTGCATTTCCACCCAAAGAGCCATATAATACCCGTCGTTGGGTGAATGGACGCGAAGATTTGAAGACAACTTTCCCTTTAAAGTCAATTTGTTGATGCTTGAAGGTAGGTAGATGTCTTCTACGTCTATTCCGCTAATTTCCAACTCTTCCAAATGCGTACGACTGAGGTCTAACTTCCGTCGTGAGCAATTATCCCATACCAACTCATGGACAAGAAACCTACGCTCTAAAAAAGGTATCAGTTGAGGATAATCCTTTGAGGTGCTGATTCTCGCTAATCCAGGAAACTTGTCCAATTCAGAGAAATCATTGACAGCACTGAGCGTTTCGTCAAACAGTCCATGGAGATTCTTATTCATCTCTTTGCCTGCGACAATGACTGTTTCACCTTCATTCCATTTTCCGAGAGCATTTTTGAATGCCAACACCTGGTCTTTGGGCAATTTTTCCCACTTATCTTGCCATTTCTGTTGGATACCGTCAGGCCAATTGCCAAAACGACGACATTCCTCGAGAGGTTTTACTGTCATATTTCCTATCAGCACAGCATGAGAGGGAAAAAACTTGACAGGTGCCCAACAATGGCAAATCTCATTATTCCAAAAGTGGTGATTCAGCCGAAGATAAGACATATTTTTGAGATCCCCCTCTTCAGGAATCTTCTCACCCCAATAGTCCAGGTCCACAAAGACAGCATGATCTTCACCCAACTGCTCGTCAGTCTGAATGATTTGGAAAGCAAACCACTTTCCTGTTTCTCTTTCTTGGAGAGCATACACCTCCCCAACTTGTAATGATGGCTTCTGCTTCATCTTTTCTGAAATCTTAATCGGTAGTACTCATAAACAACGAAAAACTCGAAACACTTTCCATTCATAACAGTTGTTCCAACTGCTGCACCGCCAGCGTGATGTCATCACCAAACTTCCTATGGTCTTTCAAGAAATCACTCCTACCTTGGGAGATGATTTCTAGCAGTTCTCCACTCATCTCATCGACGAATGAAGCGATGGCATACTCGATGTCATCGCGCTGCCATTCCATGGAGGAATGGACATACACGTTCCGCTTCTGGTGCAGGAAACTGTAGGCGGTCTCTATGCTGTCTTTCGTCACCATTATTCTCTTTTTGCTGATTTTTCCTGCCTACCAGTGAGCGTGACACCATCGTAGCCTATCGGCCTGAATTGCTTTTGGGTCTCACTCCACACGAAACCATGGGTAAGGAGATAGTTCCTCACTTCCCCAGGTTCTCTGTTGAATGTATAGCACAACGACTCCAGTGTGTCGAACTCCTCATCACGCAGGAGCATATTGACGCTTGATGCCAGAATGGCCGGGTCTTTTGGCAGATAATCCATCTTCTTCTCTTCCTTAACGAAAATGTGGGGCAAAGGTACGGAAAGTTGAGAGCAGAGCAAAAAGAACTGTTCTTTTTTTATGCCGAGACGGAGTAACTTATCTAAAGTTACGGAAAGTTGAGAGCAGAGCAAAATAATCCCATTCTTTTTCTTTGCCGTGACGTAGTACCTTTGCTTTAGGCAGATGAAAGCATCCAAATTGCGGAAGCCGTAACTATTCAGCGAATATCTAAAGAGATCGCCTACGGCGAGAACCAACGGTCAACCGTTGGTTCTGCCCGTCAGGGCACTCCAAATGATGATTAGTTGAATAGTTACGTTTTGAAGAGGACAGTAGAAAAAATGTTAAAATATGACAATCCGTGCAGTCTTTCTGCAGATTTCCTATCTATTATAGAAAAAGAATTATATATTTGCTGAATAATCACAAAATGGTAAGCGTTATGAGAAAGTTTTCACTGACATTGGCATGTTCCATCATGATGGTCACGACTGCATTGGCATGGGATGGTGATGGAGAGCCGAAAACAATCACCTTGACTGATGCAGAGCGTACGTTGGTGGAACAGAACAGCGACTTCGCCTTCAACCTGTTCCGCAAGACACGCGACACAGAGAACCACGTCATCTCACCACTGAGCATCACCTACGCCCTCGGGATGCTCAACAATGGTGCCGACGGCATCACGCGTGAGGAGATATGCCAGGTGCTGTCCGGAGGACGGCAAGAGGGCTATGCCGACGTGGCCACGATGAATGCCTTCTGTAGGAAGATGCTGACAGAAAGTGCCCTGCTCGACGAGGACACGCGTGTGGCCATAGCCAATACCATCTATTTCAATGGCGACAGAAAGGATGTCTCACTGAAGTCTGCTTTTAAGGATGCGGCAGCGACCTACTACGATGCCACGCCTTCCATAGTCAACTTCAGCGACCCTGCTACGCTCGGTATCATCAACCAATGGGCCACTGACCATACCGACGGCATGATCCGTGACCTGCTGAAGCCGGAGGACATGCAAGACCCCAACTTGGTGAGTTTCCTGCTGAACGCCATCTGCTTCAAGGGCGCATGGGTCAATCAATTCGAAGAATGGCAAACTCAGAATGCGTATTTCGATAACATGCGGCGAACCGCCATGATGATGAGTCAGGTGAATGAGTTCCGTTACGCGAGGACCGACCTTTATCAGTCTGTCGTCCTGCCCTACGGCAATGGCTCCTACCAGATGACGCTTTTCCTGCCCAATTACGGAAAGACGCTTGACAACCTGTTGGATGCCATGAACGGTACGAGCTGGAATGCCGCCAAGTACCAGAACTATATGGTGCGGTTGAGCATGCCTCGCATAGAGACTGACACAGATCAGGACCTGAATGAGATCATGGCTTCACTGGGCATGCCGAATGCTTTCTTGGAATACAATGGCCACGGCTTTTTGGACTTCTGTTACTTTGGTGACAATGAGGATGACTC
>CAMJLI010000253.1 GCA_946406585.1 uncultured Prevotellaceae bacterium
ATCCAGCACCTTTCATGGCAGTACATCCAGGGATGATGATTAAGCCAGAACTTGTAGAACGCGGCATCAGCCAAAAAGAATTCTCAAAAATGCTTGGAGTCCAACCTTCACATCTGAGTGAATTGCTCAATGGCAAACGTGCCCTTAACACTGAATTAGCTATGAAAATAGAAAATGCGTTAGGACTGCCAGCTAAGATTCTGTTGTCAGCACAAACCCAGTACGAATTGGAATCTGCTAATGGCAACGTCGCCACAGAGGACAATCAGCATGAAACAATTTCAATAACTATTCCTGTTAGCGACCGCAACCTACTGCAAGAACTTGTGCGGAAGTTCGGATGGGCTTGCGTGATATGATTATAAAGGCGAGAAAAACAGTTTTTTCAAAAACTTTCGCTTGGTATCAACCAATTACACAACAAACCTTTCGACCTGTCTGTCATAGTCAGGCCGAAAGGTTTGTTAATGTGATGTAATGCAATGTTATAAGTCGCGAGTGAGCATCAGGCGGTAATCCACGGGCGACATGCCGATGACATCGTTGATGCGGCGCTGCAACGTCCTGACATTGGCGAAGCCTGCTTCCTCGGCGATGGTGGCTATGGTGTATTGCGGACGCTCGCGAAGCAACCTCAAAGCAGTCAGCACGCGGAGGTTGTCGATGAAGGCATCCGCTGTGCGGTGGATGGTCTGGTGCCTGAACAAGGCGGCGAGCCTCGCCTGACTCACGCCAAGCATTTCTGCCAGGTCGGCAGCATTGAAATCCGGCTTCAGATGAGGCAGTTCCTTCTCCACCTTCAACTCTATCAGCGCCATCAACTGGCCATCGTCCATCAAGTCGGCATTTCTCTGTCGCTGGATGTTGCCATCGAGCAGTTCCTTTGCCACCTGCACCCGGCGACGCATCTCCACGTCACACTCAAGGCGCTCCGACAAGTCGAGGTTGCGACTCACAAGGCGCACCATTTCACTCTTCAGCCTCTCCACTTCCTCACGCAATGAAGCGTTTTCTTCTTGTAGCTTCTTTATTTCTTTCTCTGTCATATTTTAAGGTATTAAGTTTGTGTTCATAATTACCATGATCAGGATTGCATCACCGGCAGACCACCTTCTTGCCATCCACCACATAGACGCCATGCCCTGGGGTGCGCACACGCTGGCCATTCAAGTTGTAGACAGCCTTGTCGGACCGGCCATTGACCAATGACTCCATCTTTTCCTCTTTTAGTCCATCAGGGTCATAAGCCCCCGGCACAATTTTGTAGAAGCCACAGCCATGTGCAGGAATGGTGGGAGCGAAGTCGCTGTTCTTGAAGGAGCCCATAACCTCTCCACTCCAAATATCCGTGACGGTGCATACCTGTCCCTCGTCGAACCCCACGTCGGTGAGCGACACGGGGATGTTGACGTCATGTGCCTGCGGGTCGGTGGTGAACACAAGGAACTCCACACTTGCCCCGTTGCGGCCCTTGACAGCGTCATCGATGCCACAGAACGACTTGAAAGCCACCCATTCCCTGTCCTCTGGAAGGTCATAGCGTATGATGCAGTCGGAATTTGTTCCTATGCCATTGTCGTAGGTCACCCCATTCACCTTCAGGGGATGACCGTCAAGTTCCTTGTTTATCTTATATCCCCATGTGGCAAGCAGCACATTTTCGGGCAATGTGGTGAGCATCAGTTCGTTGCCATCCTTGTCCACCACTCTCGGGTTTATCCAGTCGCCATGGTCATAGTCCTTTCCGTCACCTGCATCAGCCATTACGAGATACACTTGGTGAGCACCATTGATATCCACGTTCATCTCCACGCCCTCCTTTTGCGACTTGAACGACACTATGCCGCTATTTGCCAAGGCATTTGCCGAGTTGCAGGCTGTCCGCTCTGTCGGGTCGCCAGCGAACACCATGAACTTGATGGAGCTGGTGGCGCCATTCTGCAACCTTCCAGTGTCGTCGATGCCGCAGAATCCAGAGAACTTGACGGCATTTTGTGGCAGTTTGAAGAGCACCATGGCATTGGCGTCTGTGGCGAAGCCCGTGGAGTAATCCACCCCATTCACCTTCATGGAACCATTGTTATATACGTTGCGGTTCCATCTCACCACGTTATAATACGAATTGGTGTAAGTGCGCAAGACATCATTTTGTGTCAGCGCATATTGAGTGCCGTCGGCGAGTGTCACCGTAGGATTTATCCAGTCGCCATGGTCGTAATCATATCCGTTACCTGAATCATCCACCACCAATGCAAGTTGCGTGGTGCCTTCCGGCAGGTCCACCTCCACATCCTGTCCGAAGCCGTCGGTAAGCAATGAAATGGTAGCGGTGGAGAAGAGGGCCTCGTTGAAGCGTAGCCAGTTGCCAGAGCCATTGAGATTGAACACGGCGGCATAGCGTGCGTCGCTGGCAGGGTCGCGAGCCACCCACATGGCAGTAGAGCGGTCATTGAACACCTGTTTGTTGTCCACGCTGTGCTGGTTCACGTAAATCATGTCATCGTTGGTGATGAGCAAGTCGGTCCATTCGTCGTTGTATGTGAAGTCGCCGGAGAAGAAGAGAGGCGACTTGAAAATGCCCCACAGCGTCATCATGGTGCGTTGCTCGTCGTGCGAGAACTTGGTCCATCTGCCCCTGCCGCCGTATGAAGAGTTGCTCAGTTCCAGTTGTCCCAAAGGCAGCATGTCGCAGTCGGGATAATTGCCCTCCTGCCGATAGGAATTCCAGTTTGCGCAAAGTTCAAACTCCTTCTGCATGTCGCTCCACGAGTCCCAGAAGTCGTCCATCATGCGCCACATGTTGGCCTTTGCCTGACAGTCTTCCGCCTTTGCCAATGGTGTAGCCCCCGGACTCATGCTGAAGACGATGTCGCGTCCGCATTGGTCTATTGCCTTGCGTATCATGTCCACCTCGCCGTCATGGTATGGGCGGCTGAGGTCATCCACCTTCAGGAAGTCTATTCCCCATTCTGCATACAGGTCGAGAATGGAGTTGTAGTATTCCTGCGCCCCTGGTTTGGTGCAGTCGATGCTGTAGTTGTCGCTCAACCAAGTGCAGAGTGTGTCAGTCTTGTATATCTGGTCGCAAGTGTAGTTGGTGCCCTTGATGGGGCTTTTGGCATTCACCGCCACTTTTGGCACGCCCCTCATGATGTGTATGCCCCATTTCAGTCCCATTTCATGCAGTTTGTCGCCTAAGGCCTTGAAACCCTTGTTTTCGCCATTCACCATGACGGATGGGAATCTGGCGGCGTCGGGCAGGTATCTGCCGTATGCGTCGTAGGTGTATTTGGGATTTGTCTGGTTATACCATCTTCCTTTGTCGTCGGTGTACCATCTTATGTCGATTATGACATATTCCCAACCATGTGACAGCAGTTTGTCGCGCATGTATTCCGCATTCTGCATCACCTGTTTTTCGGTCACTGCCGATGCATAGCAGTCCCATGAGTTCCATCCCATCGGAGGTGTCGGCGCCCA
>CAMJLI010000254.1 GCA_946406585.1 uncultured Prevotellaceae bacterium
ATCCTCTTCATCCTCTTCATCCTCTTCCTTCTCCTTTCTTCTCTGACGCAAATACTGGAGCACGAGCCCGCCAGTTACAATAGCACCAGGCACAATCCACTCCCATGGTATATCGCTGCCACCAGTCTGTTCGCCAGGTGGAGTTATCGCTTGGATGGAGTCGGTGACGGTTTCCTTATAGTCATCGAAGACATAGATATTTGCTGCACCAGCATGAGTACAATTTGTTGGAACAATGTGAATGATAACCCCTTGCATGGTGTTGTCAAACTGAATAGATGCATTTGCCGAAAGGGTTTCACCAGATTTGCCTTCTGCCTCCTGATAAACTATCTTTTTCTCAATGGCATGCGCCCATTCTTCGCCTTCGCTTTTTGCGAATGCCATTCTTATAGGCGTAATCATGATAGTCAAACTTGCATAGTCTTCATCCCTATCGATTTTCACTGTACGTAATACGGCAGACACACTTATGGTGCTATTTCCACTGCGGATGGGAGTTCCATAAAATAATCTTTTAACTTGCAAACCAGAACTGAAACTGCTCAGGAAATGACTTTCATTTTCAGCTGTTGTGAATTTTGGATGATCAAAACCTTTAGGACGTTGCACCTTGGTGTCGCTTTCAAAGTATTTCAAACCGTTCACTTGAAAATTGAGGGTACTACCGTCTTCAAGCTTGAGTGTTCCGTCGTCAGCTTTCGCTTGGCAGACCATTCCGACCAAGAAGATCGTACATAATAGAATATGGAAGAATAGGCGTTTCATGTATTATCTGACGTGTATGTTATTGTTTCAATTCCCAGAGCATCTGGCTGATGATCGTCACCTTACAGGAGATTTTTGATGATGACCATGGCAAAGATTATTACAACAGCTATCAAAAGGACCTTGTTAAGGGTCCATAGATCGTTTGCAATGAAAGACTTCCACGTAGGTTCGTCATCCTCCTCTACCTCGTAGGTCTCTTCTATAGTCTCTTCAGGCTCGACAATCTTTTCCTCCCTAACTGCTTTTTTCGTTTTTGTTGCCTTTGTCTTTTTTGGTTTTGCTTGTTCCTTGGGTTTGGCTTGTTCCTTGGGCTTTGCTTTTTCCTTGGGCTTGACAGACTCTTTTGGACGTGGGGGACGCCAGCTGGCAACGACAAATTCCCCTTCTGCGTCAGGAGCACTGACTTCAGCTGTTTCTTCGACAGTTTCGATGGTTTCAGTCGCTGCTTCAGCTGTTTCTTCGATGGTTTCAATGGTTTCTGCCGCTGCTTCAGTGGTTTTGGGGGCTTTGCGTGAGGCAGCACTCGCAGACGGTGCTACTTTGGTTCCGCAACTTGTACAGAACTTGGCTTCGTCGGTGAGCTTTGCACCGCAATTCATACAGTATTTCATGATAGATATAGCTAGGTTTTTCTCATTTTTTCAGCTTGGGACAATGCTCAAGGATGTAGTTGAGCACAAAGTCGAAGTCCTCGCTGTCACAATATATCTGATTCTTGGCAAAGGGTTCGTTCACCTTGATGGTGTGCCACTTGCGAAGAGGCTTCACACTACGTACTTTTTTGAAGTCAGAAGCTAACGACGTGTGGTTGGCAATCAGCATGCCCTGGCCGACCCGACCGGGACTTTGCGTCAGGATACCCGTTCCTGCCACTGTCTTCCCAATTTTGCGGGCAATTTCCTTCTGAACAGGTATCTGCTCGTGCAGGAAGCCTTTTTCGTCCATGGTGAACATGATGATATAGTTCCAACCATACTGGGCAGCTACAATCAGGTAGGCTATGGTGGTAAGCACGAGGCATCCTAACAGGATGTAGCCAAATATGCGGAGGTCATTTAAAATAACCTCGAAATTGCCGCTGGTAATATCATTCCAGTGACTTATGAATATTACAAAGATAAGTATGGCAGCCATGATGCCGCCAAATACCTTGAAGACCGTGAGTAAAAGAACGGGGTTCTTAAGCATGCTCATCGGGTATGTCCAACGATACTTGCCGTCTGTACATAGGCGGACTTTCCTTCCGTCATATTTTTCGTCCACTAATGTTTGGCCGTCTTGGCCATGGGGTGTTACATCATTCATAAATGTTTTTTATCTATGCTAAGTTTGTTTTTCCTAATAGTTGGGGAACCATTCCGGATGAGAGATGAAGTCCAGGCGCCCTTGGTCTTTCAGCATCCGCACGGCGGGAGTCTCTGGGAAAGAGTCTGGCGTAATCACTATCCCTATCTGGTTGCCATCCATATCGTAGCGTGCTTTCACCGTCCTCCGCTGCTTCTCACCAGTGGCGGGATCTTTCCACCAGAACCTGAGATGATATTCATTGCAGCATTTGGTGTAGCCAAATTCGTCAAACAATACCTGTAACTTGTCATCCTCCGCCCTTAAGGCTTCCACATCGACACCAGGCTGCTGAATGTATCTCAGCAGTTTCTCCCTATATACGACAAGTGGTGTATTGTAATCATGTTCAAACTCGAGGTATATGTCGTCGAATTTATACGATTCAGGGTTTTCGATGTGCGTCTTGGCATACTGTTCCAATTCTTCGCGAGGCATGCCATCGGTTTCTTTCTCGCAAGCACAAATCAGCACCAGCCCCAAAAGGCAATAGAAAAACTTCTTCATGGTCATCATTTTTTTGTTTTTGGTTTGTTAGTCTTCGAGTGTAGAGGAGGCTGTCTTGAAAATTGCCTTGACCTTTCTCTCACCCTTGCCTTGTTGAACCTCGATGGCGCGACCTTCGTCTATCATGCGGATAATGTAGCCGGCATCAACCTCCTTGTTGGGGTAGAAGGTGTTGTAAACACCGGTGCCAATTTTTTCCAGGTTGTAGACACTAATGCCCTTCTTGTTGAACGACACCCGAATGCCTCCCCTGGGGTTCTTGGAAAAAATCCACTCCTCACCGTCGGCATCGGTATATGCTTCGCCGAGTATCGGCTCTGCGTCTTCACCTTCCTCTATAACATCCGTGGCACTGTCGATGACATTCCTGACCATCTGACCGCCGATGGTCTTCGATGGGTCATAGTTGGCATATTGCTCGGCGCGAGTTTTCTCACGCTTCACGTCTTCGATATAATCTACTACAAGAGAAATCAGGCATCCTGCCACAAATGCCATACATACATACTTTATAATCTTTGTCATAATATTGTAATTAGAGATGTTTGAACTCAATGAACACGGGTACTACGGCTCCGGTGCTGGTGGCACTGAAGCTGATGTTTCGGGAACCATACTTGATGTCTTTCTGCGGACATAGATTTTTTCTGAATCCGGACTGCACCTTTTGGTAGAATGTTCCCTTGGCGGTCTTCAGATGGTCCAGCAGACTGTTTACGTCAACGGAATACTTGCTGTATAGTATGCATAGATAGTCGGTGCCACGTGTGTCATCCAACTCCAACCAGGATTCCTCGCCAGGAAGGGCAATGTCATTGCTGCTGTATGTCAAGGCTGCCGTGGTATGACTGTCAG
>CAMJLI010000255.1 GCA_946406585.1 uncultured Prevotellaceae bacterium
ACACGGTGGGTGTCGGCTCCAGCACCCCGCAGCGCGGCGTGAACATCAAGGACGGGCACAAGGTCGTGAAGAAATGAGAGATGAAAAAACCATAGACTCTATGCAAAAGTGGCCAGGATTCCTGGCCACTTTTATAATACATACTTCGCCAATTGGCTTTGTCCTTATACTCACTGCGTGCGGATTCACTGCGGCCGGATCCCCCAGCCCAGCTCAGATGAATTTGCCAGCTGCAGCTCAGATGAATTTGCCAGCTCAGGTGGATTTGCAATCCACCTGCACTGAGTATCAGCATTTGTAATGCTCTTTTCGTATTTAAAATCTTGATAGTCAACACAAAGGAGGGAATCTGTCCCACGACAGATTCCCTCCAAGCAAAACTTATATGTTACACTTCAATCGATGTTCGAACGAATTCTTTTACAACAAATGTGAAACCCCGATGAAATAGAGCAAGACATACCCCAAGACCATGCTGACGATGCCTGTGATGAGACCTATTTTCGCCATGTCGTTTTGATGGACAAGGTTGGTGGCATATGCCAGAGCATTGGGGGGTGTTGAAATGGGCAGCACCATCGCACTGCTCGAAGCGATGGCCACACCGATGAGAATGGTCGGAGTGCCACCTATTGCCGACAGCTTGTCGCCCATGGCCGAACAGACAACCACGAGAATCGGCATGAGCAGGGCGGCAGTGGCCGAATTGGAGATGAAATTGGAGAGTATGTAACAGAGGATGCCCGACAACAGGAGGATGAGCAATGGTGAGAACTCACCGAAGGGTATGCTCTTGACGGCGATGGCAGCCAACCCTGATTCATTCAGGCCGTAGCCAAGGGCGAAGCCTCCGGCAACCATCCAGATGACGCTCCAGTTTATCTCCTCCAAGTCGCGACGGTCTACCACACCGGTCAGCGAGAATACGACAAATGGAATCAGCGCAACAGTATAGGAATTGATGCCGGTGACAGAATCAAGCAACCATAGTATCACCGTGACGATGAATGTGATGACCACTATTTTGCTCTTTATGCCGGGTTTCATTCCTCCTTCTATGTCCAGTTCGATGGTCTTCTGGGTAAAGGGGAAAAGCCATTTTAGCATCATCCACCCAAAGAACAACAAGAACGCCACAAGGGGCACCATGAAAAGCATCCATTCCCCGAAACCCAAGTTGAGGTTCAGCCCATCGGGGTCGTTGAGATACTTCAAGGCGATGGTGTTGGGGGGAGTGCCGATAGGTGTGCCCATGCCTCCGAGATTGGCGGCTATTGGTATTGAAAGCGCCAATGCCATCCTGCCCTTTCCTTCGGGCGGCAGCTGCTTGAACACTGGAGTGAGGAACGTCAGCATCATTGCAGCAGTGGCGGTGTTGCTGACAAACATGGAGAAGAGGCCTGTGATGAGAAGGAAACCCAATAGCACCATCTCGCTTTTCTTGCCGAATGGTTTCAGCAGCACCTTGGCCAACTGCGCATCCAGTCCCGTCTTCGTGGCTGCGATGGCCAGGATGAATCCTCCGATGAACAGCATGATTACGGGGTCGGCAAAACATGCCATGATGCCCTTGTAGGAGAGCAATTCCCCAACCTCTTCTGGTTGGCAAATCCATTTTATACCAGAGTCGCTGCAAAACAACAGCATCAATCCGATGATGGCGACGCTGGTGGCCCAGGCGGGCACCACCTCAAACACCCACATCAGAGTGGCAAAGGCAAAGATGGCGATGATGCGTTGCTGGACAACATTCAGTCCCTCGATGCCGAATGAACTACTTGGCAGACTCCACAGCAGAAGTGTCAGAAGCACCACCACTATGGCCTCTACCGTTTTCTTGAACACCCTTCCGGGTTGGAACCGCCTTTCAAGACGCACACTATGATATGCATCCACAAGGTGGAACCCATTGAAGTTCTTGAACATGACAATCCCTTCCTTTGGTTTTTATTAAGATAATTATTTCACTAACCATCTCCATGCATCGTGGAGAAATGGCTTTTCAACCGTAGGAAGGCTGGTCTTCTGACTTTGCTCCACCTTGAAGCACCTTCTCGCCCAAACGGGCAATGGCTTGTCTTGCTTCAAGGCCATAACGGAGTTCACAGCTGCGGGACAGTCGGAGATTCACACTCAAGTTCCCAATTAAGCACAACTAAGTGCACCTTCGCGGGCAACACATTTCTGTTTTGCCCTGCAAAAGTACGAACTATTTTCATTTCGACAAAATTTTTGAACAAAAAACAATGAAGGCACCTGCCATTGAAACTATAATGAAAACTCTCAATTGACAGTAAATTAGTGATGCAAGACTTTCTTGCCTTTCTTCACGTAAATGCCCTTGGCAGAGGTGGATGATACTTTTGCCCCACCGATGTTGTAGGTGTCGCCTTCCTCGTCTTCTGTCATGATTGCCGGTGCATGAATGCCACTTGTTGCATCATCCATCACAGCCTTCACTTCCTCCTCGGCAAGTGCGTGGTTGTAGATGCGGATGTCGTCGATATATGCCTTCAGGTAGGAGCTGGAGGCTTGCAGGCCGTGTCCGAGGTAGTTCATGCAAGGATGTATGTCGCTTGGCTTGATGGTGATGGCTGTCGTTTCTGCCACTTTCTCGCCATCCACATAAAGCGTCGTCAGTCCGTTGCCGATGCTGACAGCCACATGCTTCCATCTTGAGGCAAATAGTTTGGTGGGGCTTGACAGTGACTGCTCGCCGTTGCCGTCGTTGATAACGAAACTTATCCCCTTGCCGTCGGAAGGTGTGAGATACATGTATTGGTCTGGCCCGTTGCTAAAGTCGAAGATGCGCTGGTTGGCGGTGTTGGTGTTTCTCCAATACACCCAACCTGTGAAGGTCAGTTCGTCGCTGGATGCTATCTCGTATGGCAGTTGCACAAATTGGCTCGTGCCATTGAGGCTTAGCGATTTCTCTCCTTCTATTTTTGTTGCCATGTAAGTGGCTGTGCCATAATGCGCTGCATCCATCTGGTTGGATGTTTCGTCGAGTGTCGTTCCATCCATCGTCCAACGTGCTATCATGGCTGGCTCGCATGTTGGTGCTGCCTCCACGCTGTTGCATGGAGCCGAAATGTTGTCGCTTAGGTCGATAGCCTTGATGCTGTATTCGTAGGACTTGCCTGGGCGGCAGCAGTTGTCCAAGAACTTGCAGGTTTTCAGCTTTCTTGCTATGGTGTGCCATTCGCCGGTGCCTTTTTCTGCCCTCAGTATCATGTATCCGTCAAGGTCGGTTTCCGTATTTGGCTGCCATTCCAGCAACACGCTTGCAGGCATTGAGGTGGCATTAAGTCCCGTTGGTGTGGCTGGGGCTTCCAATTCACATCCTGCTTCCAATGGAATGATGCGCCACAACTGCCGGGTGGGGTCTGGCAGCAATGATTGCTGGTTGATGTTCATGCCTTGCACCTTGTTGCTGCTGGTAAGCGTCAGGTAGAGAG
>CAMJLI010000256.1 GCA_946406585.1 uncultured Prevotellaceae bacterium
CTTCTTGGTGGTTGACCACATCCACCAGCCTCACCCCGTTGTCGAGGTATTTCACGGTGAATCCCTGGGCATATTCGGGAGTGACGACAGTGATGCTGTCATCATTTTGAGTTGAGGATGATGAAGACTCCTGTTGTTTCGTTTTGGAGGAATTGCATGCAAATGCAAGAATCAATACAGCTGCTGCTGTCGTCAATGTCAAGCAAGACTTGACTCGGTTTTTCAATGTCTGTTTCATGGTGCAAAATTACTCAATTTGAATGACTTTTCTGCCTTGTTTGCCAAATAAGTTGCGGCATCATTTGCAAAAAAAATGGGATAATAATCCATGGTGCGGCATTTTTGTTTGTTTTATGGTTGCTTTTCAAAAGAAAGGCGTGAATCTTAGGAAAAAATCATTAATTTTGCCGATGATAAATCAATTTTGCCGATGATAAACTAATTTTGCCGATGATACAGAAGGACGGAAACAAGGTGAACGGACAGCATCGAAATCCCCATCGCCCTCAAAACATTAAAGCACCATGATCAACATCTCAAAATTCGGATATTATTGGTTGGACACTTGGATTATGGCCAATGTGATACAACTGGCGACGCAAGACTTCTGCGCACGCCACCTGAACCGCACCAACGACCCCTGCGGACGGCAGTATGACCAGATGACACAGGCGGCACGCTCCGCCCCAGCCAACATCGCCGAGGGCAACTCACGCCACTCCACTTCCAAAGAAACAGAGATGAAGCTCACCGATGTGGCACGAGCAACCATGTCGGAACTGGCCAACGACTATCTGAACTGGCTGTTGCGCCATGAGAGCATCCCCTGGTCGGTCAACTCTCCCGAATATATGGCCGTCAACAACATCCGATTGGACCGGCCTGACTACAAAGACGATGTTCTGCACCTGAGTAGCATTCACATTCTCGCACAGAAACACAAGTTTGACTTCTGGCTGAACAGCGGTGACTCGCTTTTGGCAGCCAACTGCATGCTCGTGCTTTGCAATCGTCTCACGCTCATGCTCAGACGACAGATAGAAAGCCAGTTGAACACCTTCAGAGAGGAAGGCGGTTTCACAGAGGGGCTCACTGCCGTCCGTCTGGAATACCGCAAGCAGCAAAACCTCCAGAACAACTCCCCCACCTGTCCCCGTTGCGGCAAGCCCATGATCAAGCGCGTGGCAAAAAAGGGCATCAACTCCGGCAAAGAGTTCTGGAGCTGCAGCGGCTATCCAGAATGCACCGGCACCCTGAATATAACATGACGCAATGACGCAATGACGCAATGACGCAATGACGCAATAACGCAATAACGATATCTCGGAATAACGGAATAACGGCATGACGACATTTCGGAATAACGACATAACGAAATCCCGTCATCCCGTCATCCCGAAATCCCGAAATCCCGCCCCCAAATCAATAAAAATCATCCCTCACGCATCTGTTGTAAAGAAAAAAAGTGTAATTTTGCCACCATTAACGCCATCCTCCCAATCCTCTGCATCAAGTTTGGGACTTATCCACTCAAAAAACGACTGACATGAAAAGTATTTTCACCACTGCAGCACTTGCTGTTTTGTCCATCATGACCATGACCGCCCAAAACGGCCCCACCATGGGCTGGAGCTCGTGGAACACCTATGGAGTGAACATCAACGACGCCCTCATCCGACGCCAAGCCGATGCCATGGTGTCGAAAGGACTGAAAGACGTAGGCTTCAACCACATCAACATCGACGATGGCTTCTTCGGAGGCCGCAACACCACCACAGGCGAACTGCTCATCCACCCCACCCGATTCCCCAATGGCCTGAAGCCCGTGGTGAACTACATACATTCCAAAGGATTGAAAGCCGGCATATACAGCGACGCAGGTGCCAACACTTGCGGCAACATGTATAACGGCGACAAACTTAGCGTGAATGTGGGGTTCTACAACTACGACCAGCATGACGCCGACTTCTACTTCAAGGAATGTGGCTTCGACTTCGTCAAGGTGGACTTCTGCGGTGGCGACGCACCACAGAACACACAGCACCTGGCTCTTGACCCTCAAGAACGCTACACGGCAATAAGCGAGGCCATAAAGAACACCGGCCGCGACGACGTGCGACTGAACGTCTGCCGATGGAACTATCCCGGCACATGGGTCAGCGACGTGGCGTTCTCATGGCGCACCACCACCGACATACACGACTCGTGGCAGTCGGTGAAAGGCATCCTGGCAGAGAACCTGTACATGAGCGCCTACTGCCACGACGGGCATTTCAACGACATGGACATGCTGGAAGTGGGACGCTCGATGAGCTTCGAGGAAGACAAGACACACTTGGGGATGTGGTGCATCATGAACTCGCCGCTGCTCATCGGCTGCGACCTCACCACCATCAAGCCAAATACGTTGGCACTGCTGAAGAACACCGAACTGCTGGCACTCAACCAAGACACGCTCTTCCAACAAGCCTATGTGGTGGCACTCTCGAACAGCTGCCACATCCTGGTGAAGGACATCGAGACCCTTAACAGGAAAAAGCGAGCCTTCGCGGTGTACAACCCCAGCGACGGAGCCAAGAAGGCGACAGTGAAATTCAGCGACATAGACCTCGCCGGAGAGGTGTTGCTGCGCGACGTGTTTGAAAGAAAGGACTTGGGCTCCTTCTCCGAGCAATACGAGGTGACCGTCCCCGCCCATGGCACCCGCATCTACGTGGCAGAAGGCGAGAGACGCACCGAGCGCATTCGCTACGAGGCAGAGACAGCATACATCAGCGACTATCAGGAGCTGAAGAACAACCAGGCAGAACAAACAGGCATCTACGAGGGTGCGACATTCTGTTCCGCCGGCTTCAAGGCCGGCTGGCTCGGCATGAGCGAACAAAACGACCTTGTGTGGCGCGACGTGTACTCAGATGAAGGCGGCGAATACCAAATGACCATTGGCTACATCTCTGGAGAGAACCGCAACATCACGGTGAGCGTGAACGGCGAGAAGGTGACCACGGTGAACGTGAACTCAGGAGGATGGCAGACGGTGGGCAAGAAAACCATCACCATAAACCTGCAGAAAGGACGCAACCAGATACGTCTCTCCAACCCAACCAACTGGCTCCCCGACATCGACTACATGGAACTGCACAACACCACAGCCATAGCCACTCCCACAAAAGCCATAAGAGAAAAGCAAGGTGCCACATATAATTTGCAAGGCCAAATAATAAATCCTGACAATGCCCATGGCATCGTTATTCAAGAAGGGAAAAAGGTTTTGAAATAACTTCCAACCTCGGTTTATCGGAAGCGAGAAAAAATGCCCAAAGGGCATTGAATAAATCTACCATTTCTCGCCATGGCATAGTTAAAGAAAGGGCAAAAGCACTGACAACCAATGCTTTTGCCCTTTTAGGGCGATAATTGTTGCCAAACATAAGACCC